>JBBQYD010000106.1:0-12346 GCA_038209025.1 Verrucomicrobiota bacterium
CGGTCGAAACGTTCCGCCACGCGGGTGACCAGACGCAGAGCGACGAACTCGCGACCGCGCTGGTTAATGGCTTCCACCTGCCGTTCCTCCAGGTAGGTGGATCGGTTTTGGTAAGCGTAGGCGACCTGGGCGCCGAAGAGCAGAATCAGCCAGGAAAAGTAGAGCCCCACCATGAATACAGGCACCAAACCGAGACCGCCGTAGATTTTGCTGTAAGAAACCACCCGGGAGACGTAGAGCACGCTGATGGCGTTGTTCAGATGGAAAAGGGCGCCCGCGAGGAAGCCGCCCGCGAGGGCGGCCCGCCAGTCCACCCGCGTGTTGGGCATGAGCATGTAGAAGGCGGAAAACGTGAGGCACAAAACCACCACGGGAAGGAACTTGAAGAGCAGGCTGCCGAAGAAAGGCATGGTCTCCAGCAGTCTTTTGGGGCCATCCAGGTACGGTCCGGAAGCCAGACCCAGGGCCAGCACCAACAGCATGGGGACCAGGGTGATCACGCTCCAATAAAGGACAATGCGCGTATACCAATTGCGCCCCCGGACGACTCCCCAGATATCATTGAACGTAACCTCCACCCGGCTGAGCATGGAAATGGCGACGAAGATGAGGAGCACGCTGCCGGTGATGCCCAGGGCGCCGCTCTGGGTGTTCTGCACGTACTTGTTGATGCTGCGCACAATTCTCTCGCGCGCGCGCACGGCATCCTCAGCCTGCAAAAAGTCCGGCAGCGCGGCTTGATTGGTGGTGGCCAAGGTCTGGCCGGAGTGGGTGGTGTTGGTGTTCGCCGGGGCGGAAGCGGTGGCATCCGGATTCCCGTTGGTCATGCTCGCGGACGCCCAGTCCACGTTGGTCACGGTGATGGCCAGGTTGGTTTTTGCGGAGACGGCGTTGGTTTTGAGCAAGTCAGGCGGGGTAACGCTTGCCACCAGTCCGACAACCAGGTCATTGATGCGCCGCTCGCCGTCCTGGTTTTTGAAGAAGCTGCTGGTAATGCCGATGGCAACCGCCAGCATGGGAATGATCGCGAGCAGGGTGGTGTAGGCCAGGGCCGAGGCGTGCGCCGGGCAACGGTTCCGGTTGAAGCTCTTCCAGACCATGACCCAGAAATGGGCAAACCGGTGCGTGCGTGTGAAATGCGATTGCGCGTCCAAGACGCGCTCATCAAGTATTTCCTGCGTGATTTCCCAGAGTTGCTGAAGCTTTGACGGCTTATGGTTCATGCCAGGTATTCCACCATAGCAGCCTGGCCGGGGGTTCGAAAGGTTAAATGCCCGCCGGGCGGCAATTACGGCTGGACAAATGCGGTAGCCGGGCGGTATGCGCAAGGTCAACAAATACCGGCCGCACGATGACATGTCTATTTCAACATGGGGCCGCGTTTGCGCAACCAGATAGCGCTGGCCGTTTCAGAACTGGAGCCGCGTCCCAAGTGAGGCTGGTGGATGGTGATCGCGGTCATTCCGTTGATTTGCGGATGAGAATGCGATCCACATACACCCGGGTGATTTGCTGGGTGCTGCCGGGCGGGGCCACCCAGAAGTACATGCCCGGAGCAAGGTGGTCCACCACCACGCCGTAAGGGTGGTATTCGCCGTCCCCGGCAACCGCCAGCTCCGCGCCCTCCTGGGCCACGGAACCGTTATTGCGTGAATCGTACACGCCATAACGGAAAGCCGGCCCGGATTTGGCCACGGGATCGACCCGCGCCACCACGTAACATTTCCAGGGTCCCGGGCCGGCGAAAACCGAGTCCGGGGTGATCGGAAACTGGACCGCCCATTGCGTGTGGTCGCCTGACATGGCCGCCCCCCGGCCATTGGAAGCTTTCGGGTCATCGACCAGTTTTGCCCAGGTTCCGTGCAAGGTGAAGAGGTGTTCCTGAACGTCGAATTGGCCGCTGGGGAGATTGCCGCTGGGATTGGGCAGTTGGGGCGGGACGGCGCGCTCACAGCGGCTTTTAAGCCCGGCCGCATAAGAGCCGAAGTCCTGTCCCTCGCTGTAGTGTTTGACGCCCAGTTCCAAGGCGGCGTTTTTGAACTGGTCGGCCCGGCTTTCGTATTCGGCGCACGGCGAGCGTGGGTGGGTGGCCAACTGCCCGGCAAAATTCTGGCGAAGAAGTTGAACGTGATCGATCACGAGGCGCTCCCGGCGGACGCGCCGGGCGAGGTCGGGATGCGCGGCGACGGCGGTCGCGGCCTGGGCGAATAGCGCCACCGCCCGGGCAATCGCTTCGTCGGAGAGAAATGAGAGATTGTTGTTGTAACACCCGGCGGTGAGGCCGGGTTTCTTCGCGGGCGCATTGACGAGGTCCAAGTACTCCCGGAGGAATGGGCTGGCTGGACCGAAATAGCCATTGAGGAACCGGTCGCGTAGTTCAGTCTGGTTCCGCGAGGGGTCCCACATCAGGTGCGCTTGAAGCCAGGCTCTCAGCGGCAGGAAGTCGCCTGCCAGAAGATTGAATGCGTCGCCCTGTTCAAAAACCCCGACCACGTTGTGATCGGTGAAAAACTGGAGGTCGGCTCCCAGGCTGTCGAGGTTTGGCTGGGGGATGAGGTAGTTGGCGAAACTGGTGACGTAATTCCAGATGAACAGGTTTTGGGCGATGGCCTTCCAGCCGCGGAGATCATCGCCGAAAGAGCGGTTGGCCGGGGCCGACAACGGCTGGGCGAAGTTGCATTCGATGGAGCACAGGCGCACGAGAACGTTGCGGGCGGGGGTGATGTTTCCGGGCGGCCGGCGGGTGTATTGGTAAGCCAGCGTTTCGACGAGAAAATCGGGGTAATTCTCGGCGATCACGGCTGCCACGGCATTGATGCCGGTGAGCAGGGACCCGGCTGGGGAACCTGCTTGCCGGTCGATACGCAGGCAGGTTTCGCATTCGCAGTTGCCGAGACAGTCGTTTTGGCTGATCGAAATGATCCCGGCCTGGGGATTCTTTTCGATCCACTTGAGCGCCTGCCGGGCCAGTTCCTTCTGCATCCCGGGGTTGGACCAGCAGAGCTGCCCACCCTCGGGGTTCCGCCGGGTGCCGCGGAAGCTGTACCACTCCGGGTGGGGGCCAAAAAACTGCGCCGGAGGCAGCAGGGCGTAGGAGGTGTGGCACCAGCCCAGGATGTTGTAATGGCCACCGAGGTCCGGGGGAATGCTGGACATGTGGCCATTGACCTTCAAGCGGGTGGCGAAAAGCGGGTTTTGGATGGGGTCGGCGTTGTAGGTCTCGCGGTAGAGCAGGCTGGGGGTGTAGGTAATGTCCAGGTCGGGCAGGTCGAGGGTGTTGGTTCGGGGGATGGTGGTTTCGGTGCTGGTCCACCAGCGCACCCCCAGGGTGTCTTCGAGCAGAGTATAAATGGAGTAAAGCGTGCCGCGCGGGCGGCCCCCGCTCAGGATCAGCTTGTTGCCCAGAGTGCGGATGAGAATGCCGTCATGTTTCAGCGCGCTCCAATTCGTGCGGCCGAGCAGGGTTTCGATCCGGGGCGAGCGCCCGATGAGGATTTGCGCGTCTTGAACGGGCACCTGGGCATCCGTCTTGATTTCGAAGGCAGCTCCGGAGATGAGCCGCAAATGCTCCTGCAACTGCCGCGCGGCGGTCTTTTCCGTCGGCAGCGCATCCGCCGGGATGATGATCGGGCAGAGCGCCTGGCCATTGGTGACGATGGTCAACGCCGGAGCTGAAAGTGGCAGGCCGAGGAGACACGCAAATGCCAGCGCCGGGCAGGCCTCGGCGAATCTCTTCACGGGGGGAATGAAATGGTTACGGCGGGACGGACGATCCGGAATGAGCGCAACATCAGACATGCCGCAGAGTAGGCGCGCAGCGGGCTGCCCTGTCAAGATTGTGATTTCAGGTGGGCTGAAGCTGGGCGATTTCGCGTCGCAAAGCCGATTCCAGAGCTGCCAATTCCTCGTTTCGACTGTGCGCCAGGCGCAGTTCCGCGCGGGCCTTGAGCAGTTCGCCCGCTCCCAACCGGGCACGTTCGGTTTCCTGTTCCAACTGTTTTTGGAGATCAAGCTCACGCCGTCGGAGGCATTCTTCCAGCGATTTGCGGGAATGCAGTTCGTCCTGGAGGTGGCGCAAGTCGGCCTCCTGCCTGGCGCAGAGGTGTTCCAGGCGCTGGCGTTCTTTTCGCTCGCTGTCGAGCGAGTGCTCCGCGCCTGCGGACCTCGATGCTTCGGCCAGGATCGCGGGGCCTGGCGCCAGCGGGTCCTGATTTGGCGGTGGCGTCACGGTGGACGGAGAGCCAGCATCGGGATGTGATCGGCGACTGGCTTGCGCCTCCAACAGGGCTGATCGAGTCACCGCCAGTTGATTTTCCAGGTCCGCGATGCGGTCCGCCATTTCAGCGACCGGATCCTCGTTTGATTCACCCAGGCTGGAATTTGGTTCCGCCTGGCGTTGGGGGGCGGTTGTGGGGATCGGTTTTCCCGCATGAGAGTCGTTGACGGCGGCCTCGGCGGGGGTTTCGGCGGGCTGCGAGTGCGCCGTTTGCTCGTGGTCCTGGGGAGTTGGGTCATCCCCGGGGGCCTCGGCGGGGGCCGGTTGGTTACGGCGAAGCAAGCAGACCAGCGCGCGACGGCCTTGAGTTTTGGTTTCGCTAAAGCTGGCCAGCAGAGGAATGGTGGATTGGTCTTTATGCCGGCCCGTCATGCGAAAGGCGCCCTGCGGCAACGGTGTTTCTTGCAGCAGGCTGTCCACCGTGCGCCCATCGGTTTGGTCCTGCAGGGCATCTGGCAAAATCAAGTGCAGGTTTTCTCCGGTCAGTTCGCCGGGCGAGAAACCCAGAATCTGATGCGCATCACGGTTCGCGCTGGTAATGCGTCCGTGTGGTTCGATGCAGACAACGGCTCTGGCGGGGCAGAGCGGTTTGGGCGGGCGGGTTAACGGCTCAATGATCGGCCGGGGCGTGGCTCGGTCAGTGGCTGGCCTGGAGAATTTGGCGGTGCCTTTTGGTTCCGCAGCCGCAGCAGACAGCGCGGCATGTTCCAACTGCTGCTTTAGCCCGATGGTGAGGGCTTTAATAACTATCTCGCTGGGACTAAATGGTTTGGCAATTATGTCGCAGCCGCCACTGAGAACTGATTTGGCGCGAGTTTTGAAATCGCAAAGGGCGGTGACATAGATCACCGGGGTGCGGGCATGGGTGGGGAGCTTGCGCAATTCCGCCACCATGGCGAAGCCATCCATACCGGGCATCATGATATCCGTAAACACCGCATCGAAAGCGCTGTCTTTGAGAATCTCGAGAGCGGCGGGGCCGCTTTCGCACACCGTGAGTTTAAGCGGAGAGGAGTGCAGGGCCATGGAGAGCGCGTGGCGGCAGACGGCATGGTCGTCCACGACGAGCACCCGGAAGGAGGTGTCGCGAGGGAGCTTGAAGCTCGGATTCGCCAGCGCCTTGCTGAGCAAATCGATGGCATGGGAAACGGTGCGAAGGGAGGAGGGGTTGATGGCCTCAAGATCGCGAGAGAAGGTGGTGAACAGTTTGCCGATGGCGGTGCCGAGCGCGGCGAGGATGTCCAGCCGTGCCATGGTCAGCAGGCTGTTGAGGGTCTGGATCTGGTCATGCATCTGGGCAAGCGTTTCCAGGCGCTTGTCCTTGGCGGTTGCTTTTTGGAACGTTTGAACTGACTTGCAGAGCTGACGCACAGCGGCGTTGGCGTTCCAGAGGATATGGGGATCGTCCGTACCGCCGGGGGAAACTGGGGGTAAATCAGCCTCGGCGTCCGCGCCTCGCCGTTGTTCCCCAGGGATGGTCCCTGTGCCGCCGCCGGCAGCCAACTCTCGTCCCTTATTAAACATTCGTTCTCTGCTCATCCTGATCCCTTGCTGGCGAACTCGGCTCTCCAGCCTTGATTTGTCCCGACATCGTCACAGTTTGCGGGGAGCCCGCGCTCCACGCTTCGCCGTCTGGCACCTCAATTATGACCTTGTGAGGTTTCGAGCCAGGCAGTCCTGGAACATCAATGCCACTATAGGGAGCCAGTTTTATGCCATCGTCGGCGGAAAAATGGCGTTGGCCTGGAAGTTACGGGTTCTTGCAGGTTTCCGCCGGCCTTGCGGCCAATGCCCGCGTAGGTTTGGCTGCAGAGGCAGTATGCACCATTTGAACGGCCGCCGTCAGGCTGCGCACTAGGCAGTCCCTGTCCACTTTGTGGACGCTCTGACACGGATGGTGCCTTGCGCCGGACACTATCGGCGGGCACAATCTCAAGCATGAGTTCCGCACGGCTTTTAGCTGAAACCATTGTTGCGTCCAGGCAAGGCAGTTCTTTCCGGACCCGTAAGGTTGGGGGGGCGAAGATGCTGCCCCTGCTGCTTGCCATCTTTGCCGGGTGGGCTGGGTGCAAATCCGGACCGGAGCAAGGAGTTGGACAGGTTTCCGATGGTGCCCACCTGATGCCCACGGATCAGCTTGTCCGGCCAGTTGGGGAGTCGGTGCAGTTTGGCGGGCGGCCCGTGGATCTGGTGGCGTCACCGGATGGGCGGAGCATTTATGTGAAAGATAATCGCGGTTTGGTCGTCATCGACGCCGCCACGTGGAAGGTGCGCCAGGAACTCAAGTTTCCCGAGGGTGGCAGTTCATGGCATGGCCTGGTGATTACCCGGGATGGAAAACGCCTGTTGGCGAGCACCTCGCAGAGCATCGTGTGGGAAGCCCGGGTGGCTGGCGACAAGGTGGAACTGGGGCGCAAATACACGTTGCCGGGGACTGATGGTCAGGCCCTCTCCGCTCCGGCGGGCATCGCGCTTTCGCCGGATGAAACCACGGCGTATGTGTGCCTTTCGCGAAATAATGCGCTGGGGATACTGAGCCTGGCGTCCGGCAAGGTTTTGAAACAGATCCCGGTGGGAGTGGCGCCATATGACGTGGTGCTGACGGATGGTGGCAAGCAGGCATTCGTTTCCAATTGGGGCGGACGCCACCCGCGGGCGGGCGAGCGCACGGCCAAATCCGCCGGTGCGGATACCCTCGTGGACGAACGCGGGGTGGCTGCCAGCGGCACGGTTTCGGTGGTGGACCTGCAAACCGGCGCTGAGATTGCGCAGGTGACGACCGGCTTGCATCCTGGCGACCTCGCAGCGGGGGCTGAGGGCAGGACGATCTATGTGGCCAATGCGAATTCCGACACCATCAGCGTCATCGATACCGCCAGCCGCAACGTGGTGGAAACGATCCCCGTGCGTCCTGATCCCGGCCTGGCTTTCGGCAGTTCGCCCAACGCGCTTTCCCTGAGCCCGGACGGCAGCACGCTATTTGTGGCCAACGGTGGAAATAATGCCATAGCGGTGGTGAATGTGGGCCGGAAAGCTGGCGAAAGCAGCGTGGAAGGGTTCATTCCGACCGCGTGGTTTCCCGGGGGGCTTATCAACGACGGAAAACATTTGTTCATCGCCAACGTGAAGGGGTTCGGCTCTCGCAACCCGCAGCCGGGCAAGCAAGGATGGAACAGCCATTGGCATCTGGGCACGGCGGGAAAAGTCGAGATACCCACGGGCGTTGCGCTGCGCGCGCACACCCGGCAGGTGCTGGCGGATGCGCGAGTGCCGCAAATGCTCCGGGCCTGGGAAAAGTCACAATCCAGGAAGTCTCCCGCGCCGGTGCCCCGACGCCTGGGGGAACCCTCGGTGTTCGAGCACGTGGTTTATATTATCAAAGAAAACCGCACGTTTGACCAGGTGTTCGGGGATCTGCCGCAGGCCAACGCCGATCCTTCCCTCTGCGTGTTTGGGCGTGAAGTGACCCCGAACCATCATGCCCTCGCGGAGCAATTCGTGCTGCTCGACAACTACTACTGCAACGGGGTTTGTTCGGCGGACGGTCATGCGTGGGCCATGGAAGGCTACGCCACGGATTACCTGGAGAAATCGTTCGGCGGGTGGGCGCGGAGCTATCCGTTTTCCGGTGATGACCCGCTCAGTTTTGCCCCCACCGGATTCATCTGGGACCAGGTATTGCTCAACGGCCTTTCGTTCCGCAACTACGGTGAAATGAGCAAAACCCAAACCCGCCCGCGCGCGGCGAGTTTTGCCGAGGTTTTTCAGGACTACAAAGAGAAGACCGGGAAGATCACCTTCGAACACGACATCGCCATCGAGAGTCTCCGCCGATACAGTTCGCCCGACGCGCCCGGCTGGCAGATGCGGATTCCTGATGCCATTCGCGCAGAGGTCTTTCTCAAGGAATTCGCCGACTTCGAGCACAACGGCCAGTTCCCGAACCTGACCATCCTTTTCCTGCCGAGCGACCATACTTCGGGCACCCGTCCCGGGAATCCCACGCCGCGCGCGCAAGTGGCGGATAACGACCTGGCGGTGGGCCGCGTCATCGAGCGCATTTCACAGAGCCGTTTCTGGCCGAAGACGTGCGTGTTCGTGATCGAGGATGACCCGCAAAACGGCTTTGACCATGTGGACGGGCACCGTTCGCTGTGCCTGATCGCCAGTCCGTACACGAAGCGTGGAACGGTCGTGAGCAAGTTTTACAACCAGACCGCTGTGCTGCACACCATGTGCCGCATGTTTGGCGTGGCGCCCATGAACCAGATGGTGGCGCTCGCGCCGTTGATGACGGACTGTTTCACAGGGAAACCCGATTTCAGCCCTTACCAGAGTCTGCCGAATCGTGTGCCCCTGGACGAGATGAACCCGGAAAAGGCGGCGCTGAAGGGGGAGGCGCTGCGCTGGGCACAACTGAGCCTCGACCAACCTTTCGAGGAAGTGGACCGGGCGGATGAAGATACGCTCAACCGGATTATCTGGCACTCGGTGAAGGGAGTCGATGCGCCCTATCCCGCGCACCTGGCCGGCGCGCACGGGAAAGGGCTGCGTGGGCTGGGCCTGAAACTGGGCGGAATCGGTGAGGTGGACCAGGATTGAGGGTGGGAAAAAGCGAGAGAACTCCTGTTTCGAGGGCGAGACGCCCCCTCCATCCACCGGCGGGGACGCCCAATGCCAGAACCGCGACGAGGTCCCAAGCCTCTTGCGCCTGTATGCGCAAGCTGGAAAGCGCGGGCCACCTGGTCTATTCTAGTCGCGTGATTCACGATCCGACATTGGACGATTTGCTGGGCAAGGTGTGGGACGGCGCGCGGATTAGCGCGGCGGAGGCGCTGCGTCTTTATCGCCTGCCGCTGGAAGAATTGGGCGCCCTGGCCGATCGCCGCCGCCAGCTCGCCCGGGCCGCCGCCCACGATGGCCGCGGCAACCAAATCGTTACTTACATCATTGATCGGAATATCAACTACACCAACATCTGCAACGTTTACTGCAAGTTTTGCGCGTTTTATCGCACGGAAAAGGATGGGGACGCGTATGTCATCAGCGTTGCTGAGCTGGATCAGAAAATGGAAGAAACCGTGGCGCTGGGCGGCACCCAGATTCTGCTGCAGGGCGGGCATCACCCCAAGCTGACCAAGGCTTGGTATCTTGAGCTGCTCGCGCACATGCGGGACCGGTTTCCCGGGGTGAATATCCACGGGTTCAGCCCCAGCGAATTCATTCATTTCCGCGAGGTTTTCGGGGAGCCCCTGGAGAAGATCATCGTGGATTTTCGCGCGGCTGGCCTGGGCTCAATTCCCGGCGGCGGCGGGGAAATCCTGGTGGACCGGGTGCGCCGCCAGGTATCGCCGTTGAAAGCCATGAGCAACGATTGGCTGGAGGTCATGGCGGTGGCGCATCGACTGGGGCTTAAGTCTTCCGCCACCATGATGTTTGGCCACGTGGAAACCATCGAAGACCGCGTTGAGCATTTGGAGAGGTTGCGCGCGCAGCAGGATGAAACCGGCGGGTTTACGGCTTTCATCTGCTGGACGTTCCAGGCGGAGAATACCAGGCTCAAAGCACCCACCGCGGGCGGGCACGAGTATTTGCGTACGCAGGCGCTGGCCCGCATTTACCTGGATAATTTTCCGAGCGTGCAAAGTTCATGGGTCACGCAAGGGCAGGAAATCGGGCAGGTTGCGCTGAAGTACGGAGCGAATGACCTGGGCAGCATCATGATCGAGGAAAATGTGGTTTCCCAGGCCGGCACCACGTTCCGGATGACGGTTGCCGATATGCGGCGGCTGATTCATGAGCTGGGCTACGAACCGCGTCAGCGCGATAATTGGTATAACCTGGTAACGGGGCCGGAGCTCGCCGGGACGGTTCCCGTGGCGGCAGGCGCCTGACCCCTCCCCGGCACGCCACCCGGGTGACCGGGCGGCGCCACCCCGGCCCCGGCTTAGCGGCCACCCAGCAACCCCGCCGCGCCGCCGCCCATGCGAGACATCATCTTCTGGAACTTGCCCATTTTCTTCATCATCTGCTGCATTTGACCAAACTTGTTGAGCATGGTGTTTAGCTGGGTCACCGTGGTTCCGCTGCCCTTGGCAATGCGCTGGCGCCGGCGCGCGTTCAGGATTTGGGGCAACTGGCGCTCTTTGGGGGTCATGGAGCAAATCATGGCCTCCATCTGGCTGAAATCCTTCTCGGCCTTCGAGAGGTCCTGGCCCTTGAGGGCCTCAGCCCCGCCCGGGAGCAGGCCCATGATGCTTTCCAGCGGCCCGAGCTTTTTCATCTGGCGCAGTTGGTTCAGGAAATCCTCGAGAGTAAACTGGCCCTTGCGCATTTTTTCCTCGAGCAGCTTCGCTTGATCGAGGTCCACCGCTTCGGCCGCTTTTTCCACCAGGCTGACGACGTCGCCCATGCCCAGGATGCGGGAGGCCATGCGCTCGGGGTGAAAGGCTTCAAAGTCCTCGAGTTTTTCGCCGGTACCGGCGAATTTGATGGGCTTGCCGGTCACGGCTTTCATGCTCAGGGCCGCGCCGCCCCGGGCATCGCCATCCAGCCTGGTTAGCACCGAGCCGGTGATGTTCAGGGATTTGTCGAAGTGCGCCGCCACGTTGACGGCTTCCTGGCCGGTGGCGGCATCCAGGACGAGGAGAATTTCCTGGGGTTTAACGAGGTCTCGCAAGCGCACCAACTCCTGCACGAGCGGCTCATCGATTTGCAGCCGGCCGGCGGTGTCGAAGATCAGCGTGTTGCGGTTTTGTTGGCGGGCTGCTTCCAGGGCTTCCCGCGCAATCTTGAGGACGTCCGTTTCGCCTTTGCGGACAAAAACGGGGAGATTCAGCTGTTTGCCGAGGGTTTCCAGTTGGTCCATGGCCGCGGGGCGGTAAACGTCCGCCGCGACGAGCAGCGGGAGACGCCCCTGTTTGGCGAGCAGGCGCGCCAGTTTGCCGCTGGAAGTGGTTTTGCCGGAGCCATGGAGGCCGACCATCATGATGCAGCTTGGGTTGCCCTTCAGGTCCAGGCCCGCGTTTTCGGACCCCAGCAGGTCAACCAATTCATCATGGATGATTTTAATGACCTGCTGGCCGGGGTGGATGCTTTCGATGACTTCCTGGCCAATGGCCTTGCCTTTGACGCGCTCAATGAAATCACGGGCGACTTTGAAGTTAACATCGGCTTCCAGCAGGGCCAGCCGCACCTCCCGCAGGGAATCACTGACGTTGGCTTCGGAGATTTTCCCGAGGCCACGCAGGTTTTTAAAAGCGTTCTGGAGCTTGGAACTGAGCGAATCGAACATTTTCTTAAACTATGGCACAGCGAGTAGATTGACAAGTGCGCCGCAGTCTGGCTTAATTCCCATCCGCCGGGGTTCCGGCGAGGGCTTGTGGTAGGATACTCAAGTGGCCAACGAGGGCAGACTGTAAATCTGCTGGCTTACGCCTACGAAGGTTCGAATCCTTCTCCTACCACCACTCTCAACACCCTGCAAACCGCGGCTCTAACCAATAAAAAGCCAATTCCTCGACATCAGTCGTCGGCCGAACCGGTTTCCCGGAGGTCCGGTGAGCTTATTGCGGCCCCATTAACTCGTGTTCCGTGCTTACCACGCAATCTCGATCATCGAATAAATTGAAGTATGCCACGCGCGCGCCTTCCGGGACGCTAGCCGTGACCCGGTCCGGCATGATGTGTCCCGGCACGGTTTCCCATTTGCGATCCTGCCAACGACCGGAGTCGCGGGTGAAGTTCAAGTCAACTTTGGTCAGCGGCACTGCGCTGGAATAGGTGGCCCACGCGTTGGTTCCCTCGATGCCTGTGGCAATAATCGCCGCCAGGGGTTTTCCGTGCTTGAGCAAACCGTCGCAAAAAACTCGAATTTCCTCCGGATTTTCGCCGGGTCCTCCGTGCGCGTGAGCCATCCTCAAGCGAATGCAAAGTGTTCGTTGGCCCTTGGGCAGCCGGTAGGAACGCCGCATCGCGTTCATGGTGTAGGCGAAATCATTGCTGCCGTTCACCCATAGCATGGGCAGCGAGGCGTCCGGCAGATATTCCGCCGGATCCCACCACTGCACC
>JBBQYD010000107.1:0-12267 GCA_038209025.1 Verrucomicrobiota bacterium
CTGCACAACAACCAGGGCCGCCCGGGCTCGGGGGCACGCGTCGCTTCACAATCTCTGACGGAAGCCGGCTGGCTCACGCAAATGGCTCAGGGAGCCGATTTGGTCTGGACCACCCTGACGCCGGAGCAGCAAACCAACCTCATCCAGAATCTCTTTCGTCCCGCGTTGGATCAGGTGGTCATCCCCCGTCCCAGCGGCATTCACAATATCCAATGCCATCGCAACAGTGCCATTGGCTCAGTTGGACTGCTGATCGGAGACCTCCAATTGATCCATCTGGCGGTAAACGACTCCAAACTGGGCTTCCACCAGCAGCTAGCCAAAGGAGTCAGCGCGGATGGTCTGTGGTTCGAGGGCAGCAGCGGGTATCATTTCTACACCATTTCCGGGCTGTGGCCGCTGGCCCAGGCTTCTTTCAATTGTGGAGTGGATTTGTTTGGTCCGGCTTTCCGGCAAATGTTCGACGGCCCCTTAAAACTCGCCATGCCCAACCTGGTGCTGCCAAACTTTAATGACAGCGGCTACGTGGACCTCTCCAACCAGGCCGACCTCTATGAGCTGGCACTGGCTCATTGGCCCTCACCGGAATACGCCCGCATGGTGGCGTCTGGAAAACGCCAGGGCCTTATCCCGCTCCTCTACGGAGTCGAACGCCTGCCCACGGCAAAAACCACCCCCCCCACCGCCAGCCGCAATCTTCCGGATTCGGGTTACGCCATCCTCCAGCAGGGGGCAGGCTCCGATGCCACCTGGCTCTGCCTCAAGTACGGACCGCACGGTGGCGGCCACGGGCATCCGGATAAAAACAGTTTCGTTCTCTACGCCCACGGCCGGGTGGTGGCTCCCGACTCCGGCACCCACGCCTACGGCTCTCCGCTGCACAAGGGCTGGGACAAAACCACGCTGGCGCACAATACGCTGGTGGCGGACCAGTCCTCCCAGGCGCAAGCCACCGGTAAACTCATCGGTTTTGGGTCGAGCAATGGGGTGGAATACTGCATGGCGGATGCCGGGCCAATCTATCAGGGCCTCTCCTTCATACGATCTGTGGTGCTGCTCAACGCCGATCTCGTGCTGTTTATCGACCAGGTCTCGTCAGATAAAGAACGGCTGCTGGATCTGGCCTATCACCAGGAAGGCAACTGGCTGGCAACTGGCAACGGTTCCCCCTCCGCCTCCCCATGGTCTCCCCCGGACCTGCCGGGATATCAATACCTCACGGAAACCTCCATCCAGGATTGCGAGCCTCTGGCCGAGCTGAAACTGGCTGCCTCCGAGCGAAAACCGGCCAGCCTGATCGTCACCCCCGTGCAACCGCTTCAACTGGTGAAGGGTTACGGCATCCTCAAGACGACCAAGGATCTGACGCCTATCCTGATCCAAAGAACCAGTGGGCGTGAGGCGGTGTTTGTATGGGCGGTGTCGCTCGACGAGACCAAGGTTTCCCTTTCAACTCAGCTCCTGCAAGGTGCCAGCGGTCAGGACCTGCGAGCCTCCGAAGCCCTGCTGGTGACGGCGAAGGCAGGCCCGAAGCAGTGGGCGGTTGTGGCCAATCCCAAGGGACTGCCTTTTGTGATCCGCCAATCCGCCACAGCGGGAGGCACCCCGCTCGTGATCGGGCCGTCCACGAAAAACTGAGCGCCCCTTGCCAGGTGGTTAAGCGATGCGAGTGACCCACCCAGAGCGGCGCCTCCCACCGCTCATGGGCGGCGGGTTGGTTCCATTCGTTATGGCTCCTGTGCCTTTGCCCGGGCAACTTCCTGCAGCTTCGCGGCCCGGGTTTTGACCGATTCGTTGGCGGTGGCACTGGCCGCGGAACCGAGCGCTTCAATGATTGGTTTCGCCGTTTTCCCGGCACCCCGTGCCTGCAACAGCTTTTCGGCTATCCGCAAAACCGCGTTGGCCGCTTCCTCCTTCACCGCGGCGTTGGCCAGATGCGCCTGCGCCATCTTGAGGGCTGGCATCGTGCTCACATTGCCCAAGGTGGACAGGAGCAGCTTTTCCTCTTCAGGCGTTTTGATTAACGCGGACGCCTGGCGGCACATGTCCAACCGGGCGTCTGGTTTCAAATCGGAGTCGGTGGCCAGGGCAAGGTAGCTCCGCAATGAAAGCACCTTCTCCACCGGATCAGTGGCGGATTGTGCCAGTTGCAGCAGATCCGGAGCGGCCTCCGCTGAGTTCCAGGCGCCGAGCGCGCGGATGGCGGCTGAGCGGATTTCCGGGCGGTCGCTGGATATGGCTGAGCGGACGGCTTGGAGCGCGTTGGTCCCACCAAGGCTGGCCAGCACGTTCAGGAGCGCCATCTTTTGTTCCACATCGGCAACGGACCAGGCGCCTGCCGCCAGGCCGGCTGCTTTGTTTCGGTCTTCGGCTTTCAGCAGGGCGGCGGAGAGCCCTTGCTCCGCCGCCGCGATTTCCGCGGGGGTTCGCGCCCGGAGCAGCAGTTTCAACATCTCGGGGGCGCCAGCGGACCCGGCCAGTTCGCCAGTTCGGCCCACCGCCGCCAATCGCACTTTTTCATCGGCCGAACGCGCGAGGTCCAGGAGCACCGGCAACGCCCCAACCATTCGACGCCGCACTATCAGGTCCATGCCGATGATTTGCAGGTCGGTCTCCGGCCGGGTCGTCAGCTTTATCACCTGCGCGTCAACCTCCGGTCCGGGAAGCGAGCCCAGCGTCTCCTTCGCGGTGCTCCTCACCTCAGCCTCGGGGTGGAGCAATAATGGCATGATGGCTGGCACCGCTTCCGTTTCCTCAAGCTGCGCCAGCGCCTGCATGGCGGCCTTTAACATCGCGGCGTCGTTTTCCTTCAGAATTTGAATGAGCGCCGGCGTCGCGGCACGGTCCCCTCGCATGCCCAGGGTTTGCACGAGCAGCACCTTGCGATCTCCCCGGGCATCTTTCATGGCTCGAATCAGGACGCCGGTCATCTCCGGCCCGGCGAGCCCGCGCGACACCCGCAATGCGGAACCGAACGTCACGTCCGCATCGGCGCGCAGGTAGGGCGCCAGGAACGCGGGCCCGTCTTTGCCTCGCGCCAGCACCGCTCCGCGCAACGCGGCGGTTTTTACCTGGTGCGGCGCCTCGGCGGCCAGGAGCGCGTCGAAAAGACCACGGGCCGCTTTCGCCTGCGAACCGCCAAGCAAGGCATCCGCACAATTCAATATCCCCTCGGCCAGCGCGAGTTGCTGTTTGGGGGGAGCCCCCGCGAAGCGCTTCAGCATGGCTTGGGCGACACCCACACCACCAATGCGTCCAAGGGCCAGGGCGGCGGCGCGGGCCACCTCCGGGTCGGAACTGTTGAGGCAGGTCTGCAATGGTTTCACGGCCTTGGCATCTTTCCGAACGCCAATCGTGTGAATAACACCCACGAGATTGCCCCCTCGCAATTCAGCCAGGGATTCCCTCAGCGCTTTGTCCACGGCCGGCTGGGGTATTCGCTCAAGGGCATATCGCGCCATGTGCGAGAGGTTTTCATCACTCAGCATGGGCACCAGCACTGGAATGGCCTCTTGGCCGCCGCGAATGGCCAATTCCCGGCAGGCATCCGCCTTTTCTTTCCGGCCCGCGTCAGAGCGCAGCACCGTAAGGAGTTCGGACTCGGTGCGGACAGGCGCGGGCGGCGCATTCTGAGCGACTCCCTGGGCCAGCAGCAGCGCCGCGGAAAGCACCGCGGCTAAAACAGTTTTGATTTTTCTCATACCTCATCAGTGTGTTGGAGATGGTTGTCAGATGATCCAGGGAGCGCGCATGGCCCGGGCGCGATACCGGTTGGCCTCAGGGTCTTTGACGAACTCCTCGGTCCGGGGATCGAACTTGAGATCGCGTTTGAGCCACATGCAAATATTCGCTGCATGCACGGTGGACATTGAGCGATGCATCATGACCGGGTGGGCCACGGTAGTGCGCCGGTTCTTGATGCAGTTGAAGAAATCCCGCACATGGCTCATCGGGCGCTGGTTGCGACCGATGTAATCGTTTACCAGCTTTGTGTAGTCTTGCATCCAGGCGGCGGTGGATACTTCCGGCCGCGCATAGCCATCCGCCACGGAAACCCAGCCTTGCGTGCCTTCGTAACGAACTCCGCAACTGCCATGCCAGCCTTCCCTTTGGAGGACCATGCTCACGCCATTCTCAAACCGGGTGACCATGCCGTCACCACTGGCGTTATTCACATATTGGTAGTCCACCGCCGAGGTGGTTTCCAGCCCCAAAGCGACCTGGCATTGGGCAAACGTGTGAGCACCCCACTCTCCGATGCAACTGGTGTGGAAATCATAGTAGCCGCGCCATCCGCCTCGCGTGTATGCGGAATTGTAAGGCCGCCAGGGGCACGGGCCCAGCCACTGGTCCCAATCCACCTCTGATTTCGGGGGTTCAGGTTCGGCTGGCAGCCAATCGTGCTTCATTTCGGCGGCGTCCCAGGGCGCGATATGGGCGCGCACCGTGTGGACCTGCCCCAGGCGTCCCGTCCGCAACAACTCGTTTGCAAAGGTGAAGTTCGCCTCGCTAAGCCGCTGCGTGCCCGTTTGGTAAACCCGCCCATAACGCCTGGCCGCCTCGACCACCGCCTGTCCTTGGGCGATAGTCATGGACGAGGGTTTTTCCGAGTAAACATCCTTGCCTGCGCGCATGGCCATGACCGACGCAGTCGCGTGCCACCGGTCCCCCGTCGCGATCAGCACCCCGTCGATGTCCGTACGTTCCGCCAAAAACTCCCGGATGTCTTGGAAAGTGGCGCAATCATTGTTGCCATATTTCCCGTCCACCATGATCTTGATCGCCTCGCGCTGGCTGCGCTTGGCATCGCAGACCGCGACAAACTGAACATCTTTTTCTGGCAGCATCCAATTCAACACACCTGTTCCCCGCCCGCCAATCCCAATACCCCCAAGCACAATTCGCCCGCTCGGCGGCACCGCTCCGTTGAGGCCCAGGGCCGTCCCGGGAATGATCACTGGCACAGCCAGCGCCGCCGCCATGGTGGAAGAACGCCGCAAGAAGCCGCGCCGGGTCATTGAATGTCCATTACCCTTCGCCACGGAATGTGAAGAGCCATCCTTAAAGAGGAACGTCGTGGGCCGCATGCCTCACAATAAACAACCCGGGGGAAGCATGGCAAAGGTTTTATGAAGGCATCACTCAGAATTCAAGAACGGTTATCTCAGGCCGGCAGCGAAAACGGAAGGGCATGTAAAACCATCCAATGCCTGGGTTCACATACAGAGGTCCTCCGGGGCTCGCATAAAACCCGAGCTCATATTCGTCCACCCCAAAGGGAGTCACGATGGGTCCAATAAAGGGCAGGCGCACCTGACCGCCATGAGAGTGGCCTGCGAGAATCAAATCAAATTTTCGACCGCCCAACTTCTTTGCCCAGGCCGGGTAATGCACCAGGAGCACGTTGCGCGTTTTCGCATCCGGGACGAGCCCATTCTGAGGCGCTCCCAGGCAGGTTTCACCGGTGACGGTCCACTGCCCGTCAGGACTGCGCCACTGCTGATCGAGCAGCCAGGCCCCGCCGCTTGCCGCAAAACATCGATCAAGGGAATCAAAGTTGATCTTCGCCCAGTAATCGTGGTTGCCAGGCACGCCGACCAGGGGCGATTTGATCTTTCCGAGCCCTTGAACCGCTTCCGCAAGGTATTCCGGCTCTTCAATAACATCCCCCGTAAACAGCACGAAATCTCCCGCCAGGGAGTTGATCGTTCGCACGACCCGGTTCAGGAATGCCCGGTTGCCCTTGTAATGCAGGTCAGTGAAATGGACCAGGCGGTGCCGCGGCTTGCCGCCGTGAAATGCCATGGTGCGCACCCGCAACCAGTTCGGTTCCACCAACCCGGCGTCGCCCAACGCCACGATGGGCATGGCCAGCGCCGCGCCCGCAAGGAACTTTCTGCGGCTGATCTTGCCTGTTCGCATTGAGCAACAGGACAACCACAGGACCAGCCCGAAGCAAGGCAATTCTCCACCGCGCGAGGTTGTGAATGCCGTGACGCGCCCGCAGGCAATACGTAAGAGCGCGCTTGGAAAATGGATCGCCCGGGCGTAAGAACCACAAATGACGCGGCTGGTGTCCGCGCTTTAGCGTGCCAGGAGGCCTAAAGCACGCCAAAGCGTGCAGCCCGAACAGGTTCTAAAAATTCCGAGCCCGGGACCCCTGGCGGATTAACGAGCCTTGCGCCTCATGACCCCGAAGATGCCCAATCCCACGAGCAACAGGGTCGCGCTGCCGGGCTCAGGAATGGGTGCTTGAAACTGTGAGACAGCCAGGGAACCCCGGCCGTTGACATTATCAACGGTGGTGGCGCGGAATCCAAAAATGTCTCCCGCGCTTACCGCAAAACTGACTGAACCGGACCACGGCAAACTCCCCACAAGCTGAGTATAGCTGGCGTTCTTCAACCAGCCCGCCGAGTCAAAATCGGCATCATCCGCTGAGCTGAAACTCCAGGAGAAAGAAACCGTTCCCGGAAACAGGGCCTCGATCACGTAATCGGTGGTACCAGGGTTATAAGTGCCATTGTCGCCACCGCGCAAAGTTATTGAATTCGGTGCCGCCGCCGTAATCACCGAACCATCGGCATTGTTATTTATCAGCGACCAGTTGGCCGGGGCAAAGATGCCGCTGAAATCGGCCCGCGCGACACCCGGGAGCACCAGCAGGGCAGCCATCGCCATCCATTGAATCGTCCGGCGAATGCAGGGAATAAAGATCTGAGGCATGCTTCCAATTATCGTCTTAGTCATAAGTTTAGGGCAACCCCCGGGGATTCCCGGAGGCGACATCCGTATTTCACCGGACAAGGGCTTTGCTGTCAACAATTTTTGGGAGAAAAATGAGGTAACCTCCTGCGCCCCATCAGGAGAGATATCGATTAGGACTCTTTAGGCACTTCATTAACGCTACCCCGGCGGTAACCCTGGAGGTCCAGAGTTACGTGAGCGTAACCAGCTTCCTTGAGTTTCTTCGCCACCAGGGCGGCGGTTCCATCCGCCAGAAACTTCGCCATTTCCTCCGGTCCCACCTCGATCCGGGCCAGACGGCACCTGCCCGCGAGCGGCGGGGAAACCCCCTGGAAGTTGACATTTGGCAGGGGCAACTCATGGTGGCGGACCCGCACGTCGTAAAAACCAAGGTCTCGCAACACATTCTCGGCCCGCTCGATCATGCGCAGCTTTTCCACAGTCACCGGTTCGCCGTATGGGAGCCGCGAACTTAAGCAGGCCATTTGGGGCTTGTCGGCAGTGGGCAGGCCGAGTTCCGCCGAGAGCTGCCTGATATCCTGCTTGGTCAGTCCCGCCTCTTTGAGCGGCGCCCGCACCTGGAACTCCGCAGCCGCCAGGGCACCCGGACGATGATCCCCTGCATCGCTTGCATTTTCGCCGTAGGCGATCACCGCAAATCCCTCAGCCACAGCCAGCGGCGCCAATTCGGCGAACAACTCGTGCTTGCAGAAGTAACAACGGTTGTTCGGATTCGCAACGTAGGAAGGGTTCTCAAATTCGCGCGTGCTCAGGACGCGGACGGGAAAGCCAAACTGCCGCCCCAAAGCCAGAGCATCCTCCAACTCGCGTCGCGGGAGGCTGGGGGAATCGGCAATGGCGGCCATGGACCGCTGCCCCAACACCTGATGGGCGACACAAGCAAGGAAAACGGAGTCACCCCCGCCGGAGTAAGCCACCAGGCAGGATTCGTAGGAGCGCAACAGGCTGCGCAGACGCTCTAATTTCTCAAATACCACAGACTAAAGCTGGCATTTCTGCCCGCCTTTGTCGAGCCATCGCCCGCCTGAAAGAAATGCCGGGGAACGTCAGCCTTACTTGCGCGCCTTCGCCTTGCCCGGTTTGGCCTTGGCTTTGGCTTTGGCCTTGCCTTTGGGTGCACGCGGCAGAGGAAGGCGGCGTTTGCCGCCTTTTCCGAGGCGACTGGGTGCCAGCGCAAGTTCTCTGGGCATCGGGCGACCCATGGCGACAAGTTTGTCGCGAATAGCGTCGCGGATGAACTGAGCACGGCTCGCGTAGCCGCATTCGCGCACCCCGGAATCTAGTTCTTCGATGAACTGTTCGCTCGCTGGTATCGGCAGCAGTTTTTGACCTGGAGTTCTTAAGGTAGCCATCGAAGTCATGGATAGCACAGGTATGAGAAAAACTCCAGCTTTTCCCGTCGCAATCTTATTGGGGGTGTCTGGCGGGGGGGTGTCGCGCCTGAAGCAGAGCCTCGGCGTGTTGCAGCGCGGCGGGCGACTGGCCCCCCAGCATCCGTGCCAGTTCCCTCACCCGATCCGGCTCGTCCAGGCGCCGGACCTGGGAGGTGGTACGCCCGGCTTTGACCTCTTTTTCCACTACCAGGTGGGCATCGGCCAAGGCCGCCACCGGTGCCAGGTGAGTGATGCATAACACCTGCCGATTGCGGGCTATCTGCCGCATTTTCCCCGCCACCGCATGCGCTGTTTCCCCGCCCACATTGGCATCCACCTCATCGAAAACCAGCACCGGGATGCTATCCTCAACCGCCAGGACCGTTTTCAGCGCGAGCATCACCCGGGCCAATTCCCCGGAGGAGGCAATCGCGCGCAGGGGACGGGAAGGTTCCCCCGGGTTGGGGGCGAACTGGAATTCGATGGCGTCCAATCCAGCCAGGCAGAGGCTGGCGCCGGGTTTCGAAAGCGCGTCCGCTTCGAGCGTCGTAATCGCCACGCCAAACTGGCTTTGTTTAAATCCGAGGTCGGCAAGCTGCCGACACACCGCCTTGGTCAACTGCGGCACGAGCTTGCGACGGCGCGCGGAAAGCTCAAGGCCGGCTTGCCACAAGGCGGCGTTAATCCGCGCCCATTCCTCATTAATGCGCTCCAGTTCGGCGTCGCGTTGCTCCAAACCATGAAGCTCCCGCGCCGCTTCGTCTCCGAACGCGATCACCTCCGCCAGGGAATGGCCATACTTGCGTTTTAAAGACTGCAACAGGTTGATCCTCTCCTCCATCTGCTGCAGCCGGGCGGGGTCCGCCTCCAGCTTGTCCGCATAATGCGAGAGCGCGCTCTGCAGTTCGCCCAGGCAGGAAATCGACTGCTCATGCAGTTCCACAAGGTTTGCGGCTGAGGCATCCACCCGCTGAAGGTCCTGGACGGTTCGTCCCAGGATGCCCGCTTGAACCAGCACGGCGTTATCCGCTTCCGAAAGCAACTCCAGCGCGTCGCGGCTGAGTTGGAGCAATCGCGCACTGTTGCCGGCCCGCCGGTATTCCTGCTCCAGCGCCTCAGCCTCATCCGGGTCGATGGCCGCCGCTTGGATTTCCCGAACCTGGTGCCGCAGCAAATCCAGTTTTTGAGCGTAGGTCTGCTCGTCAACGATCAACGCCGTCTTCTCGGCCTCCAACTGCACCCGGCGCCTGACCAGGGCGGCGAACTGGTCCCGTCCGGCCTCCAGCTTGCCAAAGGCATCCAATATGGCGAGCTGCCGCGCCGGATGTAACAAAGACTGGTGCTCGTGGGGCCCGTGGATGTCCACCAGGAACTCTCCCAGTTCATCCAGCACCCCCAGCGTGGTGGGCGAACCGTTGACGAACTGGCGGTTCGTACCCGCGCTGGTAAAGGTTCGTTTGACGAGCAGTTGCTGGTCTTCGCAGGGCTCCAGGCCGTTTTCTTCCAGGAATCCCGCCAGCGGAGCGCGCAAGTTGGCGATATCAAACACCGCCTCGACGGAGCAGGCATCCTCCCCGGCGCGAATGGCGGATCGATCCGCCCGCTGGCCCAGCACCAGATTGAGCGCCCCAATCAGCATGGATTTCCCGGCGCCGGTCTCGCCGGTAATGGCATTATAGCCCGGGGCCAGGTCCAGGGTCAGGTCGGCCACCAGGGCCAGGTTTTTGATGCGCAGGCTCGTCAGCATGCCGTTTAGTCCCCTGAATCTGTGCTGAACTGGTCCGCAGGGCAAAATAAAAGTGCGTTCAGGTTGGATTGCTCTTCGCACAGAAAGCCTTAAGCTGAGTCCACACTTATGGAAAACCGAATCAAGGCATACGCGGCCGGGACCAGGGGCGCACCCTTAAAACCCATGGATTATGATGCCGGCCCACTGGGGGAAGAAACCGTGGAAATCAAGGTCAGCCATTGTGGAGTCTGCCACTCTGATCTCTCGATGCTGGAAAATGATTGGGGGCAGACCACTTACCCGTTCGTGCCCGGACATGAAGCGGCCGGCACGGTGGCGGCAGTTGGGTCGCAGGTTAAAAAAGTGAAGGTGGGGGATCGGGTCGGCCTGGGCTGGATGTCTGGCAGTTGCATGGCGTGCGCGCCCTGTCTTTCAGGAAACCAGAACATGTGTGTGGCTGGGGAGCAAACGATCGTCGGACGCCACGGAGGCTTTGCTGACCGCGTGCGCTGCCATTGGTCGTGGGCGGTTCCGATACCCGATTCCCTTGACCTGGCCAAAGCCGGCCCGCTTTTCTGCGGCGGCATCACGGTGTTCACCCCGATGGTCGAGTTCGACGTCCGCCCCACCGACCGCGTGGGGGTGATCGGCATCGGCGGCCTGGGGCATCTGGCGGTGCAGTTCCTGAACAAGTGGGGTTGTGAAGTCTGGGCCTTCACCTCCAGCGATTCCAAACGCCAGGAAGCCCGCGGCTTTGGGGCGCATCACGTGGTCAACACCCGTGCCAGTGCGGAAATCGCTCAACTCAAAGGCCTGCTGGACTTCCTGATTGTGACGGTAAACGTGCCGCTGGACTGGGCGGCGCTGCTGGAAGTCCTGGCCCCCAAGGGGCGGCTGCACCTGGTGGGTGTCGTGTTGGATCCGCTGCAAATCCCGGCCTTCTCGCTGATCAGCGGGCAGAAATCGCTTTCCGGGTCGCCCGTCGGCAATCCCACCAATTTGCGGCTCATGCTGGAATTTTGCGCCCGGCACAAGCTCACGCCCACGACTGAATTGTTCCCCCTGTCGCGCGTGAACGAGGCGGTGGAACACCTCCGCCAGGGCAAGGCACGGTATCGCATCGTGCTTGAAAATGACTTTCCTTAGGCAGATGCTTCCCCATGGCAGCCATGGACCTGAAAAACTGATTATCATGAAAACCAAATTACTGACTCTACTGTGTGTAGTTTCCATCCTGGGTGGCAGCGCGAACTCCGCGCTGGCGCTTGAGGACTACGGTCCCGCGGCCATGGTGGCCGATGCCATCGTCGTCCGCCCAGCCTGCCTGGCGGCGACGGCCATTGGCGGCGCCTTCTTCGTGGTGTCCCTCCCCTTCTCCGCCATGTCCAAGAGTGTGAAGAAGAGTGCCGACGTCCTGGTTGGAAAGGCCGCGCGCGCCACCTTCACGCGTCCTTTAGGGGACATGCAGGCGCTGAAAGATTAGTTCCGGGTGAACAGCGCCGCATTGGCAGCCTGGCTGAAACGCCGCCACCGGGGGGAATACTGGTCTTCACTGGGCCTGGCGACGCTGTGTTTGGTCACCGGGCTCGCGGCGGTTCTGGTGCTGTTCCTGCTCTGCTGGGCCGCGTTTCTCTTTTTCAGCCCAGGCCTGCAAAAATCGTTCGCTGCCCTGGCCGCCGCTGCCGTTTTTTGCACATTGCTAACGGCCTTCCTGCTCTGGGACGCACGCGAACACCGCCGGGATGACCTTTCGAATATCACCACCTGGATGATGCGGGAAACGATCGGGCTCGGGCCGAGGTTGCTCCTGGAGGGGTGGCGAATTCTGGCAAAATCGTTCTCGCAGCCCCCACTGGAGAGCGAACTAAGCGCAGAACTGTTGGTCTGGCTTGCTATGCAAAGCCGGGCGGCATCCCCAGTCGAACTCGCCAAGGTATTTCCTCAAATCGCCTGGGAGACCGTTAGGGCGAACCTTTCTCAAATCCCGGGGGTATTGTTCCTGGGTGCCAATGGCGCACGAGTGACGCTGCTCCCCCCGCTGCGATTGCGGGTGCGCCAGCTTCTCGGCACGGCCTGGGTGCCGCCCGCCAGCCAGGCTTTTGAACCCGAACCTCAACCCCAGGTTGAGCAACGCGTGGAGCCAGAGCGTTTGAAATCGCATGAAATCCTCGGAGTCAACCCGAATGCCACCCTGGCGGAGATAAAGGCCGCCTACCGCACGCGGGTGAAAGAATGCCATCCCGACCACTTTGCGAGCATGGACCAGACTTCGCAGGATTCAGCGGAAGAATGGACCAAAGCGCTCAATGCGGCTTACGCCCAAATGACCGGGGCCATCCGTCACTCGAGAACCTCCCAATAGGTTACGGCGCCACCGCCTGTTTAATGCGGTTAAGG
>JBBQYD010000108.1:0-12216 GCA_038209025.1 Verrucomicrobiota bacterium
GATGGTTTACACCCTGCCGCGCATTACCGCGAACGGCACTACTCGCTCCGACCTGGTGGCGTTTCCCGGACCCCTCAAGTAATCAAAACTTCGGAAAACAAGGCAGGCTACTATGAATAATTCCCAATCCTCGAAATCGCAGCAGCATACTCGCCGCACCTTCATCAAGACGGGCGCCGTGGCGGCGGCCGGTCTGACACTCGCAGATTTCAGCTTCGCCGCTCCCAGTGCGGAAACACTCGCCCTATCGGGCGGAGCCAAGACGGTGAAATGCCCGGCCGACCGGTTCGCAGCCCTGACGAAATGGCCCAGATACGGTGAACCGGAGAAGCAGGCTGTTTGGGAGGTGCTCGAAAACAACAAATACTACCAGGAACTGCCACTGTTTGAAAAAGAATGGCAGGAATACACCAAGTCGCCATTCGTCAAAGCGCACATGAACGGCAGCAGCGCGCTGACCAGCATGTATTTTGCCCTGGATTTGCCGGTTGGCAGTGAAATCATGGTGCCGTCCTACACGTTTGTGACGGCCGCCCTCTCGATGCGCTTTTTCGGGTACGTGCCGATCTTTGTTGATATCAATCCTAAGACGGCGACCTTTGACCTGGAGGATGCCAAGCGCAAATTAACCCCGCAGACCAAGGCTATCGAGGTGATGCACTCCTGGGGTTTGCCAGGTCAGATGGACATCATCTCCGCTTGGGCAAAGGAAAAAGGGTTGATCGTGTTGGAAGATGCCGCCCACGCTCACGGTGCCACGATGCAGGGAAAGAAAATGGGCACTTGGGGCACCATGGGCATCTTCAGCTTCCAAACGAGCAAAGTCATGCCGTCAATTGAGGGCGGGATGGGCATGTATCAGACGCGGGAGCATTACGAGCGGGCGGCCGCGTTCGGGGAGTACTCTGACCCCGGCAAATTCCCGAAGGATAGTCCGGTGCGCCCGTACGAAGGGACGGGTTTCGGACAAAAATACCGGATGCACCCGCTTGGTACGGCCGTCGCCCGGCAACAACTCAAGGGACTGGACGCCATCAACGCGCTGGTAGAGAAGAACGTCAAAGCGATGAATCAGCCTCTCACCCAGCTTGAGGGGATTACCGAACCGCTCTGCGGGACCGACCAAAGACGCGTGTTTTATCACCGGAACATGCTCTTTCTGGACTTCAAGAAGCTGGGCTTCTCCCGGGACGCGCTTCTGAAAGCGCTGCAGGCCGAAGGCATCAATGTGACTATCTGGGACTATCCGGAGCAGCATAAGCTCAAAATCTACTCCGAGCCCAAGTGGTGGCACCACCCGCCGACCATCCCGCAATCCATGCCCGGCAACGCCTACGTCAATGCGAATCACATCTTTCTGCCTTTGTTCTACGACGAGGCCTCGGACGTAATCGATCAGTATGTAAAAGCCTTTCAGAAAGTCTGGAGTCACCGCAAAGAGTTGGCCTCGGCTTAGCGAACCATCGCTTTTAATGCCTCGCCTGCCGGTCCACAAAAAGCCGGGGGCAGGGAAACGTGCAGTCCGCAATTTCCGGAATCGGAGGTTGCGGATTTTTGCCGCGGTGTGGAAGGCGCGAGTTTGAACCGTGCCTTCCGACGTAGTTGATGGGGGCTATGTTCTGGGGTTGACCATGCCACTTCGGTGGGCTACTTCTCCAGCAGCGTGGGCGTATCCAGACCAGCCATCAGAACCAGGGCTGGTCCCAGCGTCCGCAAGGAATAAGTATGATCAGCCGACTGCCTGAGAAGACATCGCTTGTGGCGCAAACCGCCACGGTGATCCTGGGGGAGATTGAGTCGGGCCGGTGGTCGCGGTGGCTCCCGGGAGAACACGAGCTTTGCGC
Organism: Verrucomicrobiota bacterium; assembly: GCA_038209025.1. GTDB lineage: Bacteria > Verrucomicrobiota > Verrucomicrobiia > Limisphaerales > UBA8199 > JBBQYD01. The sequence goes on from JBBQYD010000108.1 coordinate 1,845, forward strand.
GCACCTTCATGTGAGTCGTCGAACGGTCCGGGCGGCGCTTGAACAATTGGGCCGTCATGGGATTCTGAGGTGCGGTCAGGGCAAGCGCCGGGAGATTATTGGTGCGTCTGCCAGTCGCCGAAAGTCTGCGAGCAAGCGGGTCGTTTTCTTGATGCCGGTGCCCTTATTGTCGCTCAGCCCATTTGGCGTGTATTTGATCGACCACCTTCGCGAACACCTGGCGGAAGGCGGTTATGTGCTGGAGACCCATGCCAGCCGGTTGCCGTACCGAGCGCGCGTGCCGCACGAACTGGAGAATCTCGAAGGCAGCGTGAAGCCCGCGTGCTGGGTGCTCCTGCATTCTACCGCGCAGATGCAACGCTGGTTCGCGGAGCGCAGCCTCCCTTGCCTGGTGGTCGGCTCACGTTTCCCAGACATCCACCTGCCCGCTGTGGATACGGACTATCGGGCCGTCTGCCACCACGCCGTGGGCCGGTTCCTGGCCAAAAACCGCAGCCTTTTAGCATTGCTCAATCCGCTTCCCGGCGCGGCGGGCGATGAGAAGACCAGCGAAGGCTTTCTGGAGGCGGCACTCAACGCGCGAGCTCGCGGCCTCCGGGCAGAAGTCGTGCATCATGATGGGACCGTGGGAAGCATTTGCGCGCGGGTGGATGCGCTTTTAAAGCGGGACCATCCACCCACGGCGTTGCTGGTGTCTCGTCCCCGGCATGTGCTGACGGTGTTGGGGCAACTGCTGCGCCGGGGAATCCGGGTTCCAGAGCAAGTTGCCCTGATCTCCCGGGATGATGATTCGTTCCTGGAAGACATGGTGCCTAGTGTTGCCCGTTACTCCCGGAATCCCAAGGTTTTTGCCTCCAAAGTCTCCGGAGTAGTGCTGGAGATGGCGCGGGGCGCCAAGCAATTTCCGGATCAGAAAATCATGCCCCGGTTCATCAACGGAGAAACGTTGGGCTGAGGAGCCTTCCGGCAGTCCGGCACCCGCTGCCACCTAAAAGGTGACAACGAATCTTTGCCAGCGTGACGCGGGGAGGCGCGTTCATAAACAACTCAGGAGGCGGCCTCGGTCATATTCCGCCCGTATGCCGTTGACGCCATAATGCAATGCCTTTAGCGTGGAGATATGCCGAATGGCGGTAAAAAGAAAAAAGCAAAGCGGAAAGCGGTCATGCTGGGTCTCGGACTTGATTCGGATGGTCATAAACGTCTGACCCAGGGGCCGAATTTTGTCCTGGTGGGTGGTTCCAAGGAAACCCACGAAGTGATGACTGAGAAAGTGATAAAAATCAATGAGAAGCTGGCCTCCAAAGGAAAACAGCTCGAAGAAGTCAGCCATGAAGAGTTTGAGGATATTGCCCATTCGGTGGGTCTGCGCAAACCCGACGTGTCACAGTCATGAACCCGGGACCTGACCATCCTTACCTTTTTTTGGCGCTGCTAATGGCGGCGGCGGTCCTGTTTGCTTTGATACCACTGGCCTTGGCGCGGTTGTGGGCGTGGAAGTTTGCCCCCGCCAAAGCCGGCCCGACGAAACAGGCGATTTATGAATGTGGCCTGGAGTCTCGGGGGGATGCCTGGGTCCAATTTCGTTCCGAATACTACCTGTATGCGCTGGTTTTCCTGATCTTCGATGTCGAAGCCTTGTTTCTCCTGCCGTTTGCGGTTTCCTTCGGGGGGCTGCCGGTTGGCGCTGTGCTGGCCATGCTGATGTTCGTGCTGTTGCTTGTCGAAGGCCTTGTCTGGGCCTGGCAGAAGGGTGTGCTGACCTGGAAATAGCGCCGATCTCCTCGCCACTTGCTTATGGATGACCGCTTGCGAAACGAGTTGAGCCGCCAAGGAATATTTGTCACCACCTTCGAGGACCTCTACAACTGGGGCCGCAAGAACTCCCTCTGGCCGCTGGGCTTCGGGCTGGCCTGCTGCGCCATTGAGATGATCGCGACTTCCATGGCTCGCTGGGACCTGGCCAGGTTTGGCGCGGAGGTTTTTCGTCCCTCACCCCGGCAGGCCGATTTAATGATTGTGGCGGGCACCGTGACGAAGAAAATGGCACCCCAGGTCGTGCGGCTCTACAACCAGATGGCTGAACCCAAATACGTTATCGCCATGGGCGCCTGCGCCATCTCCGGAGGACCCTTTAAACAGGGCTATAACGTGCTAAAAGGCATCGACCGTTTCATTCCCGTGGACGTGCATATTCCCGGGTGCCCGCCCCGGCCTGAGGCCCTGTTGCACGCTTTTATGACGCTTCAGCGGAAGATTGACGGGCAGACCCTCAGCGGCGCCACCCGCCCGCGCCACCTTGACCCCGAAGCTCCCGCAGAGTTCCCCGTGCCCGATTTTGGGGGGCGGGATCTCGAACCGCCGCGCAATCCCGGGATTTGGCGCCCGCCTGCTCTCCCGCGTGAAGGGTAGGTTTTCCTCCGGCTTTTCGTGGCGCGGTTTCCATTTTGTCTTTTTCTTATCGGACGTTTAAGCTGCTGGTATGGAATCACTCGAACAAATCAAAGCCCGGCTGGAAAGCGGCGTGCCCGGTGCGCGGGTTGAGATTGTTCCCAACGGCAGCCCGAGCGCCCAAGCTTCATTGTTGGTGGACAGCGAACACGCGTCGCTCGTCGCGCGATTTCTGCGCGACGACGCGTCGCTACAGTTCGACTATGCCTCAAACGTGACGGGGGTGGACTGGCTTGACCGTGTCGTTCAGGAGAAAGTGCGAACGAAACAGCTGATTGATGGTCAGGATCGGGAAATCGAGACCACCGCTGAACGGCGTTTCCCCGGTTTCCTCGAAGCGGTTTACCATCTGTATTCCATGGTCTTGAAGCATGGCCCGGTGATTCTGCGCCTGCGCACCGCGGATCGTGACGCTGGCGCCGTGCTGCCCTCCTTAACCGGGGTCTGGCGCTCCGCCGAGTTCCAGGAAAGGGAGGTTTTTGACCTCTACGGCATCCGCTTCGAAGGGCATCCCGATTTGCGGCGCATCTTAATGTGGGACGAGTTCAAAGACCACCCCATGCGCAAGGATTACCAGGAACCGGATGATTATGAATACGAGCCGACGCCTCACGATGAGGTGCTGAAGAGGGCCCGTCAGCATTACGCAACATGAGCGCCCAGACCCCGAACCCCGATGTCGCGGCGGATGCACGTGCCGCCAGTCTCGACGGCAACTTGCTGGAGATTTCCATGGGGCCGCAGCACCCCTCCACCCACGGAGTGTTCCGAATGGATGTCGTCCTGGACGGAGAGCGAGTGGTGAAGCTCAAGCCAGTCTTCGGCTACCTCCACCGCAATCACGAGAAGATCGGGGAGGGGACGACCTACCTGGGTTCGATGCCTTATACCGATCGGTTGGATTACTTTTGTTCGCTCACCAACAACTGGGCGTACGCCCTTGCGGTGGAAAAGCTCGCCGGGCTGGTCGTGCCCGACCGGGCGGAGTACATTCGAGTCATTCTGGCTGAGTTGACGCGCCTGCAAAACCACACCTGCCTGGCTGGGTTTCTCCTGCAGGATATGGGCGCCTCCGGCACACCGCTCATGTATGCCTTTCGGGAGCGCGAGAAGATTCTGGACCTCTTTGAGTCGCTCACCGGCGCCCGCATGATGTGCAATTACATGCGCTTTGGCGGTTGCCGATGCGATTTCCCGCCGGGGTGGCTCGAACAGGCGGCCAGGGTGGTGGCTGAATATCCCCGGTTTCTCGATGAATTCGAAGCCCTCCTGAGCGGCAACGAAATCCTCATGTCTCGCACCCAGGGAGTTGGGGTCTTGCCCCGCGCACTGGCGGTCAACGCAGGCATCACCGGCCCCATGCTCCGCGCCAGCGCCGTCGATTACGACCTTCGGAAAGTGGATCATTACGGTTTCTACGGCAGGTTTCAGTTCCGGGTTCCTCTCGGTGACCATGGGGACGTCTATGACCGCTACATGGTCCGGGTGCTGGAGATGCGAGAATCCCTCACGATCTTAGGGCAGGCATTCGCCGGGTTGCCTCCAGGCCCGATCATGGACCCCAAGGCCAAACTCCGCGGCTTCCGGCCAAAGGCCGGTGAAGCCTATGGACGCCTCGAAACCCCCAAGGGCGAACTGGGCTTCTATCTGATCAGCGACGGCTCGCCCAATCCTTACCGCTATCGCGTTCGTCCACCCAGCCTCATCAACCTCACAGTCCTCGAAGACATGTGCCTCGGACACCAGGTGGCGGATGTGGTGATTATACTCGGCAGCGTGGATATCGTGCTCGGGGAGGTGGATCGTTGACTGTCCACTTTTTGGTTGTGAGCGGGGGCAATTCCGACCATACCAGAGCCGCCGCGACTTGCCGGTTCGAGAGCGGAGAGTTTAATTCATGAAACTGTTGGTCATATCCATGGCAGGTATCGGTGATACTATCCTGGCTACTCCGTTAATTCACGAATTGCGCAGCAACTTCCCTGATGCGCAGTTGGATGCTTTGGTACTGTGGACAGGCTCCAAAGACATCCTGCAGGACAATCCGCACCTGAACTCGGTTTATCAGCGGAACTTTTTTCAATGTGGAAGGTTTTCCGCCCTGCAATTCCTTAACGTTCTGCGGCGCAATCGCTACGATCTCTCCATCAACACCCACCCGCAGAGTCGGATTCATTATCGCGTGACTGCCCGGGTCATCTCCGCTCCCGTCCGGATCAGCCACCGCTACGATTGCTGGACGCCGGCGGACCGTTTGCTTGTGAACCAAATTCTGGACCAGGATTACAGCCGCCATACGGTGGACCAGAACTTGGATGTCCTGCCGCTGCTGGGAGCGCGCAAAACGCTTCCAGCCCATCGCCTCGAAGTCTTTCTTTCATCCGCCGATCATGAGGCTGCTGAAGAGTTCCGGCGGCAAAAGGGCCTCCTTGACCGGCCGGTTCTCGGCATTCACATGGGTTCCGGGGGCACCAAGAATCTGAAGCTCAAGCGCTGGCCCCTGTCCCAGTATCATCAGCTCATTGATCGGCTGCTGGCGAGTTGCCCGCACTTGGCCATCCTGCTCTTCGGGGGGCCGGATGAGACGCACGAAATTGACAGTGTTGTCGCTGCGCGAGAGCCGCGCCGGGTCATGCGCGCGGAAACGCGCACGTTGCATCAGGCCGCCGCTCTTATCCAGCGATGTACCGCTTTTCTCAGTGTGGATACCGCCCTCATGCATGTGGCGGCCGCGGTGGGCGCGCCCCGGCAGGTGGTGATTGAGGCTCCCACCTTCAACCGCACCAACGAACCTTATGGAAACCCGTTCACTCTGGTGCCCAATCCCGCCGTGGGCGGACGCAACCTTCAGTATTACCGGTATGATGGCCGCCCGATTCAGGGCAGTGACGCCGAACTCACCCGTTGCATGGAGTCGGTGACGGTTTCCGCTGTGCAGGAGACTCTGGAGCGCCTCCTCCAGCCCGGGTCATGAGTTGCGGAGGCGGCGGAACCGGGAACCCGTTGGTTGGTTTTGTGGCCCTTTGAGGCGCTGGTTTCAAGGCTGACCAGTGGGTCAACGGATGGAGGCCGCGGCCTTGATCTGTTCGGCCAGTTCCTCGGCCGGATAAGTCCAGATTTCGGCCAGGGTAGGGTGATAGTGCGGCATGGCCGCGAGTTCCTCAACAGTCATTCGCTTGGTCATGGCCGCGATGATCTCATGAATGAGTTCGCCGCCACTTGGGCCAACACAGGCTCCGCCAAGAATTTCGCCGGTTTGCGGATCCGCGAGCAGTTTCACAAACCCCTCCTGAACCCCCATGATGATGGCCTTGCCATGATCATTGAACGGATAGCTGGCCGCCAGGTAGGGGAGGTTGCGCCCGCGCGCGCTCTTTTCCGTGAGGCCAACCTGGGCCGTCTGTGGATCCGTGAACACGACCTCCGTCAACAACCGGTAGTCCATCGTCCGGGGGGCGCCCGGGTTCTTGATGTTGTAAGCTGCGGTTTCTCCCTGCTGGATGGCAATATGGACGATTTCGTGCAGTCCGGTGCAATCGCCTGCGACGTAAATGTGCGGCAACGAGGTTTGCATGCGGGCGTTCGTGGTGATCCGACCGTGTTGCACATCCACACTGATTTTGTCCAGGTCGAGAGCGTCGAGATTGGGGCCACGGCCGAGCGCGCACAGCACTTCTTCCGCCCGGACGTGGATGGTTTGGCCGTTCTGCTCGAACGTAATCTCCTTATCCTCACCGACTCGCCGGCCATCGAGCAGCCTGGTTCCGGTGTAAACGGCGATTCCCTGCCGACGAAAGGCATTTTCAATCTCTGAGGCTGCATCGGCATCGAACCCTTGCAGCACGTGGGCGCTGCGCTGAATCAGGGTCACACCGACGCCCATGCGGGCAAAGAATTGTGCAAACTCCAGGGCCACGGCGCCGCCACCTAGAACCGTGATGGTTTTGGGCAACCGATCGAGTTTTAGAGCCCGGTCGCTGTCCAGGCAATTCAGTTGCGCCAGTTGGGGCAGGGGGTAGGGGGCGATTTTCGAGCCGGTGGCAATGACAAAATGTCCGGCCGTAATCTGCCGGCCGTTGCTGAGTTGCAGGGTGTGCGGGTCGATGAACTTCGCGAACGCCTGGATGAACTCAAACCCTCCGTTCCGGAGTTGTTTAACGCGATATTCGGCAAAGTCCTTGATTACCGCATCCTTGCGCGCCATTACCTGGGTGAAATCCGGCTGCGCGTCGCTCACCCGGATGCCCCACGTCGTGGCGTGTCGAGCGAGATGCATGACCTCCGAGGCATAAAGCAGCGCCTTGGTGGGCATGCAACCGCGCAGGATGCACAACCCGCCCAACTCCTCCGCGCCATCCATTAAAACCGTCTTCAGCCCGGCGGATGCCCCTGTCCGTGCCGCCGCAAAACCACCACTGCCCGCCCCAATCACTGCCAGATCAAAATCATGCACTCTGAAGTTCTCGCTCATCCGTTCAGAATGCGCAATCAACCGTGCCAAGGCAAGAATGGCGGCTCAAGCGATGGTTGCGGAATGTTCAGGGAGACGCGCGGGGTTCCACGACGCGACTATTACTTGGGGAACCTCGCCAGGAAACCACCAGGGTAATGCCAGTGGACGAGGTATCTTCGCGAGGGGCAGGCGTTTTTTATTGGCAAGCGGCGGCGAATCTCTAAATTGCGGTCACATGAGAACACGCGGCTACGCTTGGTCAGGGGTGCTCTCGCTCTTTGCGGTTTGCCTGGCGCTCTCCGCCGCGGGAGCGGAGCAAAAAGGCGGCCAGCCTGCGGCGCCAAAGCGATCCGGCAACCCGGTATTTCCGGGTTGGTATGCGGACCCCGAGGGAGTTATCTTCAACGGTAAGTTCTGGATTTATCCCACCTATTCCGCGCCCTACGCTGACCAGGTTTTCTTCGACGCCTTTTCCTCCCCGGATCTGATAAACTGGACTCGGCACAGCCGGATTCTCACGACCAATTCCGTGGCGTGGGCCCGGCGCGCCATGTGGGCGCCGGCGATCTTGGAGAAGGACGGCAAGTATTACTTGTTTTTCAGCGCCAACGATATTCAGAGCGACCGGGAAACGGGAGGGATTGGCGTTGCGGTTGGCGATCACCCCCAGGGACCTTTCAAGGATTACCTTGGCAAACCCCTGGTTGACAAATTCCACCACGGCGCCCAGCCCATCGACCAGTTCGTTTTCCAGGACCTGGACGGCGAATACTTTATGATATACGGAGGCTGGCGGCACTGCAATATCGCACGGCTTAATGATGATTTCAGCGGGTTCAAACCGCACGCTGATGGGCAGGCCTTCAAGGAGATTACGCCGGAGGGCTATGTCGAGGGACCGTTCATGTTTGTCCGGAATGGAAAATATTATCTGATGTGGTCGGAAGGCGGTTGGACCGGTCCGAACTACTCGGTGGCTTATGCGGTTGCGGATGCACCGCTCGGCCCCTTCAAACGACTTGGAAAGATATTGCAGCAGGATCCCGCCGTTGCGACGGGTGCCGGCCACCATTCGGTCATCATGCTTCCGAACTCAGACCAATGGCTCGTGGTGTATCATCGGCGTCCGCTGGGAGAGACGGATGCCAATCATCGCGTTGTATGCATTGATTACCTTTCCTTTGCGGCGGATGGTTTGATCAACCCCGTGCGGATCACGCATGAAGGGGTCACCGCCAGGCTTCTCAAACCTTAACCCAACAAAGTGAACCAATGAAACGACGTGCTTTTCTGAAAACCGCTTCAACCGGAGCGCTGGCGCTGGCCAGTTCCCCCATGATTTTTGGAGCCAATGCGCAGGTCAAAGGCGCCAATGACCGCGTGAGGGTTGCCGTGATTGGCATTCACGGCATGGGCCAAAATCATATCAAAGAATACCAACGGCTGCCCGGTGTGGAGGTGGCGGCAATCTGTGATGTCGATGAGAACCAGTTCGCTCCGGTTATAAAAAAGGGCTGGACCGGCTCGGCCCGCCCGCCAAAAACCTACGTCGATCTGCGGCAGCTATACGAGGACAAGTCAATCGATGCGGTTTCAGTTGTGACCCCGAATCACTGGCACGCGCTGGCCGCCATCTGGGCGTGCCAGGCCGGCAAGCATGTGAGCGTGGAGAAGCCCTGTTGCCACAATGTTTTTGAGGGGCGCAAGCTGGTTGAAGCCGCGGAGAAGTACCAGGTCGTGGTGCAGGACGGCGCTGAACAGCGGAGCAACCCCTGCTCCCAAAGCATGGCGAAGTTCCTGCATGACGGGGGGATGGGAGAGGTGTACATGGCCAAGGGTCTTTGCTATAAGCGGCGCGGCACCATCAAGCGGCTGCCGGATGCGCCTGTGCCCAAAGGCGTGCATTATGATCTCTGGCTCGGTCCCGCGCCGGAGCGCCCATTCTCAGAAAACCGGTTTCATTACAACTGGCACTGGAATTGGGACTATGGCTGCGGTGATCTGGGCAACCAGGGGGTGCATGAGTTGGATATCGCCCGGTGGGGCCTGGGGGTCACGCTGCCCACCCGGGTATCCGCCGTCGGCGGACATCTCATGTTCGACGACGACCAGGAAACCCCCAACGTGCTCCTGGTGACTTATGAGTTTCCCAACCCCGCCGGCGGGGGGGACAAAAAGAAAATCCTGCAATTCGAGGTGCGGCACTGGCTGGTCAACCGGGAGTTGAATATCGCCCCTGAAAAGACCAGCAACACGTATATGACCAGCGACGCCAATATCATCGGCAACCTGTTCTACGGGTCCAAGGGGTATATGGTGAAGAACGTGAACCGGTGGCGAACGTTTATGGGTGACAAACTGGAGCCCGGCCCCTCAGGTGAGGGCGAAGCCAACCACTATCAGGACTTCATTGAGGCGATCAGGACTGGCGACCACGCCCGGGCTTGCGGCAATATCCGGGAGGGCTTTTACACGTGCGCGCTGGTCCACCTGGGAAACATCTCTTATCGATTGGGACGATCGCTTGAATTTGACCCGCAAACCATGCGGTTCAAAAATGATTCCGAGGCTGACGCCATGCTCACGCGCCCCTATCGAAAACCTTACGAGGTGCCGGAGAAGGTCTGAAGGGGACCTGCGCATCCCCAGGAAACCGTCAACCGAATACCACCGGGCATGAGTACGATGGACACAGGAACCAAAGCGGCGGGGCGGTTTTCGCACTCGGACCGCCTGCAGAGTTATGTAGGAGAAGCCGTGAGGGATACCCTGCGCGAGTTTGACTCTTTGAAGCTGCTGGAGAGCCAGATGGCGGTGAGCCTGGTGGACCTGGATTCCCCGGAGGCCCCCGTCCAGGCTGGCTTTCGGGATGATGAACAAATCTATCCGGCCAGCGTGATCAAGCTCTTCTATCTTGTGGCAGCCCATGCCTGGATGGAGTCCGGCCGGCTGGCTGACACACCCGAAATCCGCCGGGCGATGCGGGATATGGTTGTAGATTCGTACAACGAGGCCACCGGACTTCTGGTTGATTGTCTGACGGGCACGACCAGCGGGCCGGAACTCAACCCGGGCGAACTGGAAACCTGGTACGACAAAAGAAACGAGATCAACCGCTACTTCCAGAAGCTGGGCTTCGAAAAGATCAACGTGAATCGCAAGCCATGGTGCGAGGGACCGTATGGCCGCGAAATGCAGTCCGTGCGCGCCCACGAACCCAACCATCGGAATTGGCTGACCACGAGGGCGACGGCTCGCCTGTTGACGGAAATTGTGACCGGCAAGGCCGTAACGCCATCACGGGCCCGCGAGATGATGGAATTGTTGGAGCGCAACCCCTATTACGCCGGACCTGATGCGAACAGCCAGGCGCGGGCTTACACTGGGGCGGCCTTGCCCAAGGGCGCCCGCCTGTGGTCCAAGGCCGGTTGGACCAGCCAGACCCGCCACGATGCCGCCTACGTGGAA
>JBBQYD010000109.1:0-12202 GCA_038209025.1 Verrucomicrobiota bacterium
TGCACGAATCTTACCATGTCTGCCAGACACCCTCCCCAGGTCGAGTCCAGCACTCCCTTGTCCTGCATTGGATGCAGCATATAAACCACCCCTACCCCGAATTTTTTCGCCGTTGCAACCGCTTGGGGAGGATGGGGCAAGTCGAGTTGGTCCACCATGAACACCTCCCCCGTCGGCCCGCCCGCCGTCTGCACCTCGTCAAATCCCAGGAACACATGATGCTCATGCGCCAGGCGGCTTAATCCCTGGAAAAACTCCGGCTCAGCCACGCGGTGGCCGCCCGCGCCCTGGATTGGCTCTACAATAATTCCCACCACCTCCCCGGCAAACTTCTTTAACAGGGCCTCCACCGATTCCAGCGCCTCGTTTGTTTTGGCTCGATTGTTCTCGGCGGGTTCCGAGGTGTTCATATCGGGAAATGGCACCTGGATATTCCCGGAGATAAAAGCATGAAAATTCTTGGTGCCCACCGGGTCATGGGTTTCCGTCACATTCAGCGCGAAAATCGTCCGTCCGTGAAACGCATGCTGGAAATAGACAAACCTGCGAGGAGCCCCCCCGGCTGCTGGCAGGCCATGGCGCTGGTCATACAGGTTGATGAGATACTTCATCATGTTTTCCACCGCCTCGGCTCCGGAGTTCAGCGTGTACACCTCCAGCAAGGAATTCCGCATGCAGCGGGGTGCCAGCCGGTAAATCAGCCGGTAGTAATCAAGACACTCCGCGGTGAGGTAATCCGGGTTGGGCATCTTGTTGTTCGCCGCCCGCACCAGCTTTTTGACATAGGCTGGCTCAGACAAACCCGGATGGTTATGCCCGATCAGTTTCGATGCGTAATAGCCCGCCCAATCAAAAATGCGCTGACCGTCCACGGTGGCCAGCCACATGCCTTCGCACCTCTCCAGGTCCACCGCAAACGGATAAAGGTCGGCTATTACATAACGCCCCAACTCCTCGATCATCGCCGCGCTCCGGGGTCCGGGGAAACCAGCCGCGCCGGGTGCGCCTTCCGTGTGGATTCCCGCAGTCTCATCATGGGGGACAGTTTGCATGGTGCCGAAAGTCTAATTGTTTTTAGACTTGAGGAAAGTGAAATGGGAAGAGAAGACTCCGGGGGGAACCAGTGAACCCGAACCGCCTGTTTGCGCCTGAATTGCCCGCCCGCTCAGGGAAACGCCAACTCCTTCTGATGCAACGAAGCATCCTGCGCCATTGCCGGCTTGATCAGCAACGGCTGGCAATGCTGTTTCACCAAGTGCCCGCAGAAGGACCTCTCAAAAACGATTGCCTGGGCCGTGTACCATGTCGGGAATAGATTGCTCCCGTAAACCTCATTCTGGAATTTCTCCATCGCCCGAACTTCTGTCGGGCTGAAATACCGCGCGTTCAGCAGCGCCAGACCCGCCATGGCAATGCACCCGTAACGCACGAAACCGGACGCCATGCCCAAAAAGTATTCACTCTGTCCAAAAAAATCACTGCCGGCAAGTTTCGGACCCGCAGTTCGCCGAATCACACTGAACACGGCCACTATCGCCAGGGCCAGCGTCAGGTAGCCGAATAAATTCGCGCTCACCAGGCTCAAATGAAGGGGACGCGCCAGCATCGGCGCAACCTTATCGTATAAGAACGCGCATCCCAGGAGGATCGCAATCCACTGCAACACCTCAAACAATTCCACCGACATCCCATTCTTCCGCCCCCGCAGGACCCCCAAGACCAGGAAAACCACGAACAGAAAGTCGAAAATGTTAATTTTGTCCAGAATCATACCAAGCCGGCAGCGTCACGCCACCTCGTCCTCCTTTGTGCTCGCAAGTCTGATGCCACAGAGCGTGGCCCCCCTTCGTAAACCAAATAATCTTGCGGCTCACTCTGCCTGAAGAAAGAATAGCAACACTCGAAGCGAGCCTGGTTAATGAATATTTAATAGCGATGAAGTCTTTCAGAATCCGAAGGGCGTGTGCTCGGTTGGCCGCGGGCCTGGCCATCTGCGCACTAACCACCTCAGCCACAGACCTGTCGGATCGCCATGCAACGGCGCCCCGTGAGCGCCTGGCGATCACTCATGGGCCTTTTCTGCAAGCGCCTTCGGATACCGGCATAACGGTGTCTTGGGCTACGAGCAGGAGATGCGTCTCCAGTGTGGAGTTTCGTCCTGACGCCTCCAAGGAGTGGCTCACCAACACTCCCGCCCAACATGGCCTGATAACTGCCGACGTGACCTACCATAACGTGCCCCTGAGCGGACTTGATCCAGGCACGCGCTATGTCTATCGAGTGGTTTCGCGGGAGATCACCGACTTCCAGCATTATCGCGTGAGCTTCGGGAAAACCATCGCCAGCCGCGAACATGCATTCACGACCCTGGACCCCCATAAATCCGCCTTTTCTTTTGTGGTCGTGAACGACCGACACGAGAAAGCGGCAGGGTTAAAGACTTCTTTTGACTCGGTGAACTGGGCAGGTGTGGACCTCGCTTTCCTGAACGGTGATATGGTGAACGCGGTTAAGGATGAGCAGCAACTCTTTCAATGCATCGTGGATCCCTGTGCCGGGAGCTTCGCGGCCTCCACGCCCGTGGTGTACGTTCGTGGCAACCATGATTCAAGGGGCAGCTTCGCCAGGCGTTTGCTCGACTATTTCCCCACCGATTCAGGCCGCTATTACTATACCCTTCAGCACGGTCCCGTTTGCTTCCTGATCCTGGATTGTGGGGAGGACAAAGGCGACGCGAACCCCGAGTATTCCGGGTTGGTGGCGTTTGAGCCCTACCTGCGCCAACAAGCGCAGTGGCTGGCCCAGGCCATCAACCAGCCGGACTTTCAAAAAGCGCCGTTTCGCGTATGCCTTCTCCACATTCCCCCGGGGACCAGACCCGACTCAAAATTCATCCGCCCACAATGGCTGCTGGACAATGTGGCGCCGCTGCTGAACCAGGGCCGGGTGGATTTGCTCATTTGCGGTCACACCCACCAATATGCCATTCAACCGCCAGGCACTGACGGCCTGGAGTTTCCCATGATAACTGGAAGCGGCGAGACTGTGATCCGTTGCGAGGTATCGGGAGATGAGATTAGAACGGTGACCACCGCCCTCTCCGGCAGCCCGCTCCCGCAACTCCCGCCAATTCGAGCGCGTGGAAGGAAATGACGCCGCAATCTGGCTGTCGTTGATTTGCCACCGTCATTGAACGGCAGCCCGCCATCCATTTTCTCATGGCGCTGTCGGTGGCGGCTGCCAAGGCGCTTGGCCGCCGCGCTGGATCTGTTGGCGTAACCCGGCGGAAAGTTGATTGAAGACCTGCCGCTCCTTCCCAGCCAGGTCGGTCGTCTCTCGCGGATCAGACTTCAGATCGTAAAGTTCCAGCGGTGCGAACGGGCTGTCCTGGAGCAATTTCCAATCCCCTCGCCGGAACGCCTCGATGGTCTTGCCGCCATAGGCGTTGCCGCCCTCGCGGCGGACGAAGTAAAGGTCGCGCTTGAGTTCCGACTCAGGCTGGCCGAGGAGCGTCGGCCAAAAGCTCACGCCATCAATGTCCTTTGGCACCGGCACACCCAGCGCCTCACAGGCCGTTGCAAAGATGTCCATCGTCAGGGTCATCCGCTCCGTTCGGCTGCCAGGCTGGATTCTGCCGGGATACCGCGCCGCTGCCGGCACCCTTAATCCACCCTCATACATGTGCTGCTTGCCCCCGCGCCACGGGCCGTTGTTCGCCTCGTTGGCCACCAAGCCGCCATTGTCCGAGCTGAAAATGACCAGAGTATTCGTGGCCAAGCCGGTGCGGTCGAGCGTGTCGAGCACTTGGCCAATGCCCGAATCCAAGTGCTCGATCAACGCGACCAGTTTGGCGCGTTTCTCTCCTATCCCCGGTTCGCGTTGCTTCACTTTTTCCAGCCACTCGGGCGGCGGTTGAATCGGATCATGGGGAGCGTTGTAGGCCAGATAAAGCAGAAAAGGCCCTCCGGCTTTGGCCCGTTCCTCAAGGTACTCGCACGCCCAGCCGGTAAAAATGTCCGTCGCATGACCTTGGGGATCGATGACTTCCTGGTTCCGCCTCATCAGATTGAGGCCATGACGACGATGCGTCCAGTAATCGTCCATCATGTCGCCCAGAAAGCCTTTAAAGAGATCAAAGCCGCGTTCGGTGGGCGTGTTGGGCGAGCCAATGCCCAGGTGCCATTTGCCAATGATCGCGTTGTGGCAACCGGCCCGCTTGAGCAGTTGAGGCAGCAGCTTCACGCCGGGCAACAAGTGACCCCAGGAATCGTCGGGCGTCTCCTCCCGGATCACCCCCGGCACCCCGACCCGGTCCGGGTAACAGCCGGTTAGCAGCGCCGCTCGCGAAGGCGAACAGACACAACTGTTGGCAAAGAAATTCTGGAACGTCAGGCCTTCTTGAAACAGCCGATCCATGCTCGGCGTACGAATGTCTCGCGTGCCAAATGCGCTGTAATCGCCCCGACCCTGGTCGTCGGTGAGGATAATTACGATGTTCGGCTTGAGCGAGGGCGACGATCTGGCGAGACAGTTACTGGGGGGCACAAACCAGATTGCCGCCATGCTCAACCACAGCAGCCCAGTGGAAAAGATGAGCTTGATACTCATAGTGTTCAAATGCTCCTCGAACTGTGGACGCTCAATCGTGCAAACGTCGAGAATAAACCGCCGGGAAAGGTCGGGGAAAACCGGAGTTGGGTAACCTGCAATCCTCGCCGCATGGTCGGGCGCAGCAGAAATAGGTCGGGCTGGCTGTTGACCCGAAGGCCCCATAAGAAATCCCCGTCGACCGAGGGTCTTTCCCCGGGGCTTACCTGGCTGGGATCTCGCGAAGATAGATGTTCTTGAACCAGAGAGCGCTGCCGTGGTCCTGCAACTCGATCGGCCCGCTGGCGAAAACCGGCTGAGCGTAATCCCGGGGATTTTCCAGCGTGGTGTTGTTCACGACAAGTTCGCCGTTGAGAAAAACGTGGGCCTTTTCGCCGACCATCAGGATGCGGAAGCGATTCCACTCGCCGATGGGTTTGTCCGCGACTCTGAGTGGTTTGTTCGGGCCCTTCTGGTGGTTATAGAACCCGCCCGAGCCAACCTCGCTGCCGCTCCCGGTTGGGTGGGTGAAAGGATCCCAGATCTGCACCTGGCGCAAACCTCGCAAGTTGATGCCGCCATCGCCGTACATTGGAATCTTCCAGTCCACGAGCAGCTCGAAATTCGCGTAGTCCTTTGCCGTGCGAAGGCTGCGTCCCTGGCGGTCGAAGACAATCTCCCCGTTCTCGACCTTCCAGTGCATCCGCATAGTGTCGTCTGCCTCCGGCTGCGCCTTGGCCCGTTGCCGGGGCGGGAGCATAGCACGCATGATGGGATTGTCATTGGAGCCTTGCGGCACTCCCTTCCAGCCGCCCAGGTCCTTGCCGTTGAAAAGCGAGGTGAAGCCTGCGGGCTCGGCGCCGTCTTTCTGTGGACGTGCCAGTTCCTTTACGCGCAGGTTGCGGAACTCCACGTATCGGCCGTGGCCAAGGAACCCGATGTGACCCTGATCTCGGAACAAGCCGGGGTGTTTGTGAATGACCTCCGGGTCGGTGACCCTGTTGAGGTTTGCATCCACGATCGTGATGCCGTTGACCACCACCCTGATCTGGCGGCCATCGGCGGTGATTTCCTCGGTGTTCCACTCGCCAACTGGCTTGAGCGCGCGACACCTGGCGGGGACCACATCGTAGATCGAACCGTGGTACTGCTCCGGACGAAGCTTGCCCCACTTGCCCCGGTCCGCCGCGGCGTCATCGAGGACTTGTATCTCCATCCCCAAATACGCGGCATTGCCCGCAAACGGCGAGCGGATGCCGATGCCGTTGTTCGAGCCATCCTCAAGCTTGAATTCGAAGCGCAGGATGAAATCACTGAACGTTTGCTTCGTGAATAGGTTCTCGCCTTTGGGCGAGCAAAAAATCACCCCGTCCTTCACTCCGTACCCGTCCGCCGGCCCGACGTGCTTCCAGCCGTTGAGCGTCAGGCCGTCAAAAAGGCTGGCAAATCCGGTTTCTCGCTGGGTGGAGAGGCATCCGGTGGAGAGCAAGGCCAGTGCCAGGGCGGAAAGAAGGCTTTTAAGGTTATTCATCCTGATAGTGGCGGCCGGACCGGTTCGCCATTCGATTAGATCGCATCGGAAAGGATTCTCATAAAGTCACCTCTGCCGGCTCGAACCACCAGGCTTCGGCAGCTGCGCCTGAATTTGAGCCGCGACCTGCTTCGCAAGCAATTCCGAACCTTCCGCGGTGAAATGCACGTCATGCGGCCTTTGATTGCCCGCAACCTGCGGACTGATGAAGGCGTTGAGGTCGTTGATCGCGACGCCTTGCTCTACCATTACCTTCTCCGCAATGCGGTTGTAAATGGAGACGTCGTCGAATTGGCGCGGCGGAACCAGTTCGCCAGGCGGCACCGGGGTGGTGGTGCACCAGATAAGTTTGGCGCGTGTTTCTTTTAACCGTCTCACCAGCTCACGGAGGTTTCTTTCATAGGCGTCTGGCGGCACCTGCTGTTTGCCAGGCGACAGAAATTTCGCATCGTGAATGCCAAAATTAAAATGGATTACGTCCCATTGGCCCTGGCCCAGCCAAGTCGATAGATTCTTGAGCCCGACGCTGCTCGAACCGGCATTGTCCGCGATGCGATGGACGTTCGCCAGGCCCTTCAACCGCTCGCGCACCGCCAGAGTATAACCGATGGAAATGGAATCGCCAATGAGCAGCACTCGAGGCAAGCCGGGCACGTCCTGGACGCGCGCCAAGGGGTTGGCATTGGTGTTTCCGGTTGGGTTGGATGCGGCAGTCCCGGGGGCGGACTCTCGGTTGGCGGCCGGACGCGGATCTTCAAGAACCTGCCGGTCTTCCAGCAAACGCCTCCGCAGTTGCCCGTAAGGGACCGCTTGCACGGTTGTACCGCCGTCAATGGCCAATGCCGCGGCGGTCGCCGCGGACTGCCCTAGAATCATGAAGACCGGCTCCATGCGAATCGAACCGAACGCGATATGCGAACTGGAAGCACAGACGGGCACGAGAAGGTTGTCGCATTGGCCTGGTTTCGGCACGAGCGCACCGTAGGCGATCTGATACGAACCCTCGGTGGAAACGCCGATGTCGCCCTCGTTTTGCACGGCGCCTTCGGGCGTGATGTAACGCTGCACGTTGTGCGAGTCGATGCCGTAGGAACCCATGCCGACCGGGTCGGGCGTGGAACGCTTCTTCAACAACTCGTTCTCGGTCATGACGAACACGCCGATCATGCGGCGCGCTTCACGGATGTAGAGTTGGCGAGGCCAGTTGCCGTTATCCTTGAATTCATCCCCGGCCAGCCCCCAGCGGCGCATCTCGGTCTGCACGTCTTGGGGGACGCGCGGGTCGTTGGCGATGAAGTAGAGCCAGCCTTTCTGGTAAGTTTCGTGCTCCCGGATGATCTCGCGCCGGCGCTCGTAGGTGGCCTCCGGGTAATCGTAGTTGTAGCCGATGTTATCCGTGCTCATCGGTCCGTGATTATTGACGTCCGTCTTGCGGTTGGGAATGCGGTCGAACTTCACGAATGTTTCCCGCCACCCGGACTGCAGGATGCGCAGCAACAGTTCGTATTGTGCCGCATCATAGCCAGCGGGTTTTGGGAACGGCACAAGGTTGTCCGGGTGATCCGTAAGACACATCCGATAGCAGTAGGCCTGAACCTTTTTGTCACCCCGGCCATACTCGCCGGGTGTCTCGGCGCTGATACGGGGCAACCTGCCGCTCTTGGGATCGCCGGGCACGGTGTAGGGGCTGATCTTCCCCGGCACCTTGCCAAAGTGGTGGCTGTGATGCAGAACGCCGGTCTGCACGCCGTTCCATTGCTCGCCGTAAACGCTCTGCGCCTCACGACCGACATGATAATCGACCCCCGCCGCCGCCATCAGATCGCCCTCGTAGGTTGCATCGATGAACATTCTTGCCCGGTAGGTCCTGCCGCTGAGCGTCGTGATCGACGCGATGCGCTCACCATTTTTCTTCACCCCCTGCGCACGGTCCAGCCACTCGTCCCGCCGCACGGGAATTCGATGCTCCTTGACCAGGGACTCAAAGACCTGCTCGGCAACGTGCGGTTCGAAAACCCACATGGTCCGCTCGTCATCGTCCCGTGCTCGGCTGCCCTGCCCCGTGTTTCCATAGGTCTCGCGCCGCTGCCACTTCCAGGCCTCGGGCCTCTCATAGTGCTTCCAGACGCGGTGGTAAAATTCACGCGCCAACCCGCCGACAACCTCCTTGTCACCCGTATCGGTAAAACCCAGCCCGCCGCTGGAGAGACCGCCAAGATGCTTATCCGGTGTGACCAGGACCACCGACTTGCCCATGCGAGCGGCTTGAACGGCCGCAGCAACGCCGCTTGATGTGCCGCCGTAAACGCAGATGTCGGTTTCCAGCACCGCCGCTCCGCGCAGGACGCCGGCCGTCAGAACGCAGGCAAGAATAAGGAATCGAGTGTTCATTCAATGGTTTCGCGAACCGATTTCGCGAAGATGATAGCATGCCCCCCAGCGGCAGCTATTACACGAAGGTGTAACCAGACCGGCTGCTGTTACCGGCGTTATTGCCACGTCCAAGCCCCGGCGGAAGCCGGATGCCCCCTCACTTGCCGAGGAACTTCACCACCGCCTCCGTGCGGGAATTGACTTGCAGTTTCTCGTAAATATTGTGGCAGTGCTTGCGCACCGTCTCGATGTTCACCCCCAGCAAGTCGGCAATTTCCTTGTAAAGCAGACCCTTGGACAATAGTTCCAGGACTTCGCGTTCGCGGGTGGAGAGGGATTGCTCGGTGCCGGTGTGCGAGGGCTGATGATGAAAGTATTGAACAATCTTGCGCGCAATCAGGCTGTTCAATGGCGACCCGCCGCGCGCCGCATCGCGCACGGCTTCGAGCACCTGGGCGCCGGAACCCGAGCGCCCCTTGAGCAGATAGCCGACTGCGCCGGCCAGCAGGGACTTGAAGATCACGTCCGCGTCCTCATAGACGGTGAGCATGACGCAGTGTGTCCCCGGGAGCTGGCCCTTAAGTCTGCGCACGCAATCAACGCCGCTCATGCGCGGCAGGTTGATGTCCATGAGCACCACGTCGGGTTTGTGGTTCGGGATTTCCTGGAGCGCCTCCTCCGCGGAGCGGTGGCTGCTCACAAAGGTGAACCCTGCCGCGCTTTTTAACTGATGCACAAGTTGTTCCCGCACCACGTTGTCGTCCTCGACCACGCAAACGCGAATTGTCCGCGCAGGCGCCCTCTCGGAAACTTCAGGCTTCGGATTGTCCATTTTCATTGTCCTTCAACTCCGACGATCGTTTTCGCCAATGACGCGGCCATGCAGACGTGCCCGAGGCACGGTCATCCGGACGGTGGTCCCGCGACCTGGCTGGCTGGTGATGTCTAACCGCCCGCCTATGCCCTCCAGCCGCCGGTGCATGTTTGCCAAACCATTGCCGTCGCGGAAAACCTCGCTGGCATCAAAACCGCACCCGTTGTCAGCGATGACAATGGCCAACCCGGACTCCTCAAGCTCCATCGAGACTCGGACTTCCGTGGCCATCGCATGCATGACGGCGTTTTGCAGGGTTTCGCGCGCGGCCAGGACCAGATTGTGCCGCAACTCGGTGTTCAACTCCAGTTGCGGCACCACGGTGGGCACGTCAAGCAGACAACGAACACCCGCAAGCGCCAGGTGCTCCGAGGCAAATTGGCTGAGGTAGTTCGCCAGACTTTCCAGCGAGTCATGCCGGGGATTGATGGCCCAGACAATTTCGTCGAGCGATTGGATCGTTCGTCGCGCGGTGGCGGGAATCATTTTAATCCAGCGCTTGAACTCCTTGGGATCGCCGCTCGTGTCCTCAACGCGCTGGCTGAGAAAGACGATTTGCGTGAGATTCGCGCCGAGGTCGTCGTGAATGTCCTTTGCAATGCGGCTGCGTTCGTGCTCAACGGCGTGCTGCTGTTCCAACCGCTCCAACCGCAGGCGCGCTTTCCAACGTTCCACGCGCCGGACGGTGAGCCCCACCGCCACGATTATCAGCCCCACCGCTCCGCTCTGAAACCACCAGGTCTGCCAGAGAAACGGCCGCAGAGTCAGTTGCAGCGAGTGGCCCTCCTGGTTCCACACGTCGCCGTTGTTGCAGGCGATGACTCGAAACGTGTAGCGGCCCGGGGGAATGTAACTGTAGGTGACCGTCCGTCCGCCGTCCGGTGGCGACCAGTCCTTGTCCAATCCTTCGAGCTTATGTCGGAAGCGGACCTTTTCGGGGGATGACAGGCTCAACGCGGTAAACCGGAAATCGAAACGCCGCTTGCCCGGCGCAATGTTGATGGCGCCGGGGGTGTGGCGCAGGACGGTCGAATTGCCGTCAACTGTGATTTCCTCGATCCACACCGGGGGCGGCAGCACGTTTTCCAGGACGGCTTGCGGCGCGATGCTGACGATTCCGCCTACGGTCGGAAACCAAAGCCGCCCGTCGGACGTCTTTGCGCCAGCGGGTTGAAATCCCCCGGGACATTCCTGGGCGGGCAGACCTTCGGTATGGCTGTAACCGATGCACTGAATCATGGATTGCCGGCCATCGGCAAATTCATTCAACTGCCGCCGGGCCACACGAAACACGCCACCGAAGGAACTCAGCCACAGGTTGCCGCAGCCATCATCATCGATGTGCGATAGCGAATCGTGCCATAAACCGTGTGCCGTCGTGATGGCTGTAAACTTCCCTTCGCGCCAGCGGCAAAGCCCCGAGATGGTGGCCAGCCAGATGGTGCCGTCCGCGTCCGCGTGCAGGCTTCGCACGTAATCAGACGGCAATCCATCCCGGCTCGAGAATCGCGTCCACCGTCCGTCTTGCCAGCGAAATGCTCCGCCATAGTGCGTGCCAAACCACATTGCGCCATCAGCCGCCTCGGCGATGCACCGCACATCCGGAAACGCCAGACCCTCCAGAACACGCCATTGTTTCGGGTCGCTGTGCGGCATAAAACCAACCCCCGCACCGCCCGTGAAACCGACCCACAGATTGGATTTAGAGTCTTTGAAGAGTGCGCTGACGTAATCCGGCGTCTGCGACACCTGAAGCTGAAAAGTAAACTTGCCATCAAACCGCCGATAGAGCCGCCCGTCCCCGGTGCCCATCCAGAGAGAGCCGGCGTGGTCGTCGAGCAGCGCGCGGAAACTCCGCGGCAGTTCAGGCGCTTGCCAGAATCGCAGCGCGTGGGTGCCGGCTTCCACCCGGCCCAGCGTGTCGCTATTGAACATCGCCCAAACGTTGTCGCCGGCGTCCGCGCACACGCTCATGCCATACCGGTCGTGTTGGGTTGCCGGCAATTCATGCGTGGTGAATAGTTTCGGCCGCAGCCGGGCCAGGCCGCTGCCAAAACCGCCGCGCCACAGGTTGCCTTCCCGGTCTTCGCAGAGTGATCGATTGCCCCCTTGCAGGTCGAGTTCGGCGGAAACCGGTCGCCACTCCCCCCCTGGGTTCAGGCAAAACAACCCCCCGTCGTGCGCCGCCAGCCAAAGCCGGCCATCGCTGGTTTCCAGCAATTCCACCGCCGCACTGCTCAAACCCGCTGGAGCCTCGATTTCCACCAGGACTCTTCCATCGCGTATCTTCTGCAACTTCCTGGTGCGGAACGTCCACAGCGCGCCGTCTCGCGCGCTGGCAAAAACTTCCAGCGGCTGGTTCGGTGTCTCCGCCATCCCCGGCAAGGTGACCAGTTTCTCGCCATTCCACACTTTCAAACCGTCTTTCGTTCCAACCCACAGGACGCCACCGCCATCCACCAACAGGCCCAGGCTTGATCGAAGCGGCAACGCGCCGGTTGCGGCGACGGTGTCCATGCCGTCGGACGTCAACCGCCCGAGTTGACCGCTGGAGGTTTGCAGCCAGATGGCGTCGGTCTTGTCCTGCACCATCGCGATCACGGCCTGGTTCGGCGGGTCACTGTTCTGCAGATGGATGCGCGCCACCCCGTCTTTCCAAGCCAGCAGGCGGCCGGACTCAAGACCAATCCAAAGTACACCACTGCGATCCTCGAATAATCTGGAAACGCGGCCCGGCCCCAACTGCGGCAGGTTGGCCGATGAAAAGCGGGTGAAACGCACCCCATCGAATCGAACCACGCCCACGAAAGTGCCAATCCACAGGTAGCCGTCGCGGG
>JBBQYD010000110.1:0-12114 GCA_038209025.1 Verrucomicrobiota bacterium
GCGTGCCACTCAGGAAGAAAAGATCGCGAAAGTCCTGAAAGCTGAAAATGTCCGGAAACTTCAGGTTCTTACTGTCGGACGCCGAGAGACTCACTGTCACATTGGCCGTCGGCTGGCTCTTCAGCGCCACCGTGATTGAGACGCTAGTCCCGGCTTCGCTGACGGTTACCGCATTGGTGCTCAGGGCAAAGCCAACCACGTCATTGTCCAGGTTCACGGCCGCCAGGTCCAGGGCTTTGAACCCGCTGTAATTCGCGTCGGAGCTGACCGCCGGCGCGGTAATGATGGTGTAGGCGATGTTGCCATCAGCCAACAAGTCATTGACGCCCGTAACCGTGACGGTCTGGGGAGTGCTCCAGTTGTCCGCGGTGAACGTCACACTGGCGGGGGCAACCGTGCCTTCCGTAGTGTCGCTGGACGAAACGCCGATCGTCACATCCGCCGCCGGGGCGGTGTTGAGAACCAGGGTGAACGTGTCCGCGCCCGCGGCTTCCGTCGTGGCCAGGTTGTTGCGATTGAGGGTCACGCCGCGCTCGTTGTCCGCGTTGATGGCGGCCACGTCTGGCGGATTGAGATTGTTGTATTTGGCATCAGCGCTCGTCGCCGCCGAAAGAATGATGGTATAGGCCACCTGCCCATCCGCAACCGCGTCATCCTGCCCGGTGACGGTGACGGTCTGGGCATCCGCCCAGTTCAGCGGGGTGAACGTGAGGGACGCGGGAGAGACAGTGCCTTCACCCGTGTTGCTGGAGGTGAGATTAATAGTGACGTCCGCGGTGGGCTTGGTGTCCAGTTTGACGATGAACGTGGAACTGCCGCCATTTTCGGTGGTCAGCATGTTCTCCGTGGGGATCACTGTGAACCCGGGGGTACCGTCCGGGATGAACGCGAAGGAGCAGACCGGTTCAGGGCCGCCTGTTGAGGTGGTTGGGGTTTGCAGGCCGTTGCCGGGGGTGTCGCGAGACTCGATAATCCAGCCGTCGCCCGCCGGGTTTACTTGATAGCTGACAATATTGTCGAGGTTGTAGCCGCCGCCGCCTTCCGCGGAAATCACCAGGATGCCTTGAGCCGGCGTATAGTTGTTCATCTTCAATTCCCAGCGGCCCGCGGTGATTTCGCGCAGGGCGCGGACGTTAAACTGTGGCGTCGTATCGCTGAACGCATCGATACTGCCGTCGCCGTTAAAACGGCCTGAGATCAAGGAGGTGTTCGTCTTTGGAACATATACGAAGTTAAACGGATCCTGTTCGTAGCTGCCGGCTGTTGCGGTGCTATTGTCTTTAACAAAGACGATCCAGGTGCCGTTGGTGGGATTCACCTGCGCCAGGGCAAAGTTGTTTTCGTCCTTGGCGTGGTTCACGAGCAAGACACCCTGTTTCGTCCGTGAATCAACCCCCATGCCGGTCAGATCCACCACTGCCCGTCCACCCGCGATGGAAGTGATGTTGGCCAGTGAAAGCCCCGGTGAACCGGTGAAGGTATTCCAGGTTCCACCATTGGTGCCGCCGCTATTGCGCACATAGCCCGCCAGGAACGTATCATAGGGGAACCACGCGCCGGCAACATTGAAGTTATACTCATAGCTCACCCCCGCTCCCTGGTTGGGACAGGACCATGTTACAAACCGCCACCCGCCGCCACCCACCGCCACGGCGCTGGTGGCGAACAGATTCGTGCCGTTTGTGCAGGAGGCGCCGGAGGCGCCGCAACCATACCAATAGGAGGATTCCCAGAAGTTGTTGCGCGAGCCATTCTCGCTGGCGCAACTGATCAACACGCCGTTGGTATCGTTGCCCGCCCTGAGCGGGCCAGCTTGAACGTCGTAGTCTCCCCGATTGTAGCCGGCCAGCCGGAAGTCATTGACGGTCTGCACCACTGTGACCACCGCATTTGTGTTCAGCCAGCCGTCCAGATTGGTTTCGTAACCAGGAATGACGACCAGGTTCCAAGGGTCAAGGCCGGGAATTTGCTCCACCTTGAGCATGCCGGCATAGACGCCGTGGGTCGCAGGCGCGGCTTGGGCCGCTAAACCACACGCGAGAGCGAGTCCGGCGCAGGTCTGGAGTAAGTGTCGCGTCAGGCGGGAGCGCCAGCGCGACGCAGTGCCTCTGTGGAGAGAGGATAGGTCGTTTTGTTTCATATGTACTTTGTTTTGTTTGAGATCGGTTTACCTCGGCCACAAGGCCGAGGCAGGCTCGCCCAAGCCTTGCCTCAGTGGAATACGCGCAAGCCCGATGAGTCCGGTGGCCGGGAAAGGCCGGTGGACTGCGAGCAAGACCGGAAGGTCAGGGGTGACGCAGGCAAAACGCATATTTAATTGGTATTTTTATCTGGACACTACCGGCAAGTCAACAGATTATTACGATATGTCCGCGTTAACGCGTCAACCTTCTCTTTGCCGAACTCGCCCATCGAGGGAATGCAATTCGCACTCAAGTAGAATAAATATTTTGGATAAAAACATTGACCTAGCGTCTCACTTCGTTGAGAATCGATGGCGTTAACGCGTCAACTAGTATTTACTTTTGACAAGCCAATTATTGTATGCATCCTTCAAAATTATCGCCGTCCAGTATCGCAAAACGCGCCTTCAAAGCCCATGACGACTGCGTCGCTTCGCGGTTACATTCGGGTTTCACGCTCATTGAACTGCTAGTCGTGATTGCCATCATTGCCATCCTGGCCGCCATGCTGCTCCCGGCCCTTAGCAAAGCCAAGAACCATGCCAAGCGAACCTCGTGCCTCAATAACATGAAGCAGCTCGGCTTGGGCAGCATGCTCTACGCTGATGACAATAATGGCGACCTGTGCGGGGCGACTTGGAACCCGGCATATAATGCCACTGAGATTAAGAACCCCAAGGCTGAAAACCGGCACGGGGTTGACGACGATCTAAACTGGTTGTATCCCACCTACGTTAAACCGTTCGGCAGTTTTGTCTGCCCGGGCACGCGTCAGACTATCCGCTCAAATTTCATGACTGTCACGCCCCTCCTTGGCGGTGCACAAAAGACCGTGGTTGCCGATCTCCGGGATAACGCGACGACGCTGGATGGCTTCGGCAGCAGTTACGAGGTGTATGGCACTTTTGGAGTGAGCACAACAGCTTATGGCAAGAAAAGCGAAAAGCGGGTCCAAGCGTTTATCATTACCAAGATACCGGGAATGGAGGGCATGCGCCCCGGTCCCAGCCAGGTCTTCATGATGGTGGATGCTGACGACGTTTTGGGAACCGGCGACCATGAGAATTATCCTGATGCCATGGACAATCACGGTGCGGATGGCTCCATAATGAGCTTCCTGGATGGCCATGCGCAATTCATCAAGCAAAGCCAGTGGCTAAGGGTCTGGAGCTTGGCTACTGACTCCAACCGCACGTCCCCCGATCAATAAGGTTTTGTTCCAAACGGGGCGCCGGCGCGAAAGGTCCCGGGCCTGGATTTGAAAAGCGAGAGGGTTTCCCCTCTCGCTTTTTTCATGAGGCTGTGGAAATCCGCCAGGCTGAGCCTGGCGAGCGGGGGGGAACGTCGTCCTCACCGAAATGCCATGGTTGGGACGCCTTCCCGCAAGCGTCCCCGTTCCCGGTCAGGGGCGAAAACCTCGGACGCGATAGAAACGGCCAACGCCTTCCCCGGCGGGGTCTTCCAGAATGAGTTTCTCGCCGGTGCCGGGCGTTGATGGCAGAATCTCCGACCACGCGGCGGCGTGTAGGTCGTCCTTGTAATCCAGCACGTAACTGTAGCCTGCGGTGCTGGAAATCCGCACCAGCACATTGCTGCCGGTCACCAGGACCTCGGCGTTCACTGGCCCCGGCAGAACGGTTGTGCAGCACGAGTAGGAGCCATCGACCAGGGTCACCGAATCAAGGTGCCAGCCGGAGCCGCCATAATAGTTGCCGCTGTCCGTCGCGAAGCGCCATTTAAACTGCACGGTGCTTTCAGCGGCGGCGGCGGGCAAGTTGACGAGTGTCTCCACGAAAACCGTGGAATTACCGCACCAACCCCGGCGCCCGCCCAGGGGATTATCGGCTGCCGGATCCAGTTCGCGCGTGTAGCCTCCCGTAACAAAACTTCCACCGGCCGCGAGAATGTCCGTAAAGCCATTGGTGCCAACTTTAATTTCGAGCACTCCGCCGTCATATCCCAGCGTGGGAGCGTAGGGGTCGATTTCCGTATCGTAGCGGTGCCGGAAAGAGAGCTGCGCCTGGCGGGTGACGACTGGCAGGGCAGGGGAGGTCAGGTCGGCGGTTCCGGGCAGGTCCGGTTCGGCGAAGAAGACGGCATTTGGGAGGGTGTCGGCCATCCCGGTGCTGACTGCCGGGGCCACCCCGCTGATGGTTTTGGAAGCAGTCCAAGCCGGGGGCAGCGAGGGCGCGGTCACGCCGTCGAAATGTTCGGTGAAAGTCGCCCCCGAGTTGAGCTGGCCCAGCACGAACGTGAACCTGGCGATGCCCAGATCCTGGGAGCCATCCCGCACTTGCAGGTGCGCCGTAATGATCGAGCCGCAGGGGCCGCCCGACGGGACAAAGCTGAAAGGCCGGCTGACGGCGGTTTCACCCACTGGCAAAAGCCCGTAGTTCTGCGGTGCACTGACACTCGTTACGCCGCCGGTGGAGAGCAGGGTGGCGGTCAGGTTGGTGGCGGCGAGGGTGCCCAGGTTTTTCAGCCCAAAGTTGACCGTGACCGTTTCGCCCGGATCGATGACTCCGTTGGTTGGCGAGCAACCCTCGATCAGCAACTCCGACCCCGCTTCCCGAATGGCAGGCAGGGGAACCAGCTCCGCATTGCAGACCACCAGCGCAAAATCCTGGTCCAGCGCAAACTCGTTATTGGGGACGCCATCGGAGTTGATGCTGGCGGCGGAGATCTGGATGGTGATCGGTCCGCTGATGCCGGCGGGCAGGAAGACGCTTTCCAGGTTGTTCTTGTAATCCGCCGCCCCGCCGGGCACGGAGTGGTCGCCACTAAACACATTGCCCAGGTAGGTCTCGCCGCCGATGGTCACGACCAGGTCGAGATCGTTGTTGAAGGCGCTCCCGGAGGTGCTGCCCGGGGCGTCCGTCCAGGCGAGGGTGAGGCGCAGAGGCTCGGTGGAGCTTTTGATATTCGCGGTGAAAGTCCGGGACTGGCCGCTGGCGGTGAAAAGGTCCGCGGCAAGCTGATCGCGCAGCACCCGCGGCGTGTTGTCGAAGGCCCGGCCCAGGTCCATCCCGCCCATGCCCTGGCGGGGCGACCACAGGGTGTCATTGGCGCCGCTGCCGTTGAGGTAACGCGCCGAATTGACCAGGTAGGCCTTGGTCATCGCGGGGCTGGGCGGGGTCAGTGACTGGTTAATGAAGTATTGGCGGAGCAAGGCGGCGCCGCCGGCGACCGCCGGGGTCGAGTGGCTCGTGCCGGAAGAGGCGGTGAAGAACTGCTGGCTCAGCGGGAAGAAGGTGCTGCCGCCCGGGCCGCCCGACACCCCGGTGCCGCTGAAGCAAGGACTGGCCTGGCCGGTGCTGCCTGGCGTGCTGGTCTGGAACACCCCGCCGCTGACATGCGTGCCGGGCGCGACCAGATCGGGCTTTTGCCGGCCATCCAGGCAGGGGCCGCGGCTGGAGAACGACGCGATATCGTTGGCGCTATTGGCGCTGGTGTCCGACACCCCGCTGGAATCCGTCCCGCCAATGCTTTGGACATTCTCTGAGGCGCCGACAGCAATCACGTTTTTGGCTGAGCCTGGCGGATTGATGGTGGTGCCGCCGCTGGTGCCATCGTTGCCGGCGGCGAAGACGAGAACCATTTCCTGGTTGCCATCGGCCGGGTAGGCGGAGCCGGCAGGTTGTGCGTCCCGCGCCAAGCCGTCGTACTCCTGGGCGTCAATATCGTAAGATCCATCCCCGGTGCCGCCCCAGCTATTGCTGCTGATGCGCGCGCCGGATTGGTAAGCGCTGGAAAGCAGGTTTTTGTAGGAAGGGAAGGTGAAATAGGTGGGGTCGAAAATCACCGAGCTGCCCACCTTCACGAACGGACAGATCCCCAGGCCGTAGTGGTAGCCGGCCAGATCGGTGAAGGGAAAGCCGGAGCGATCATCATACCCGGCGATGATGTGGGTGTTCAGGGTGCCGTGGCCGTCGCAGCCCTGGATGGTGCTGCCGCTGTTTGCCTTGCCCTCCAGCCGCGCATAGGCCACCCGGCTGCCCACGCCGAGGTCGCCGCCAGTGTACAAGCCGAAGTGGTTGGGCAAGGTGGTCCCGTTGTCGAGGCCGCTATCGGTTACATCCACGACGAACCCGGAGGCTTCGAATTGCGCCTGGCCGAAGCCTTTGGCAGCCAGCCAACCCAGATAACCGGGGCCGGCCGGCAGGTTGCCGTCCAGGTTGCCCGCCACGATCTGCGCTTGGCGCTCACAGGTCCTGGTCCGGGGGAAATAAGGTTGAATCGAAACGACATCGGCCTGCTCCGCAATGGAAGTTACCGCCGAGGCCGGCAGGCGAACCACGATGTTTACGTAGCCTGGCACGCGGCTGAAGCGGATGGGGACATCCAGTTTGAGCTGGTCCAGCAGGGCCAGTGTATCCGGGTTGGTTTCGGCATCATCCACCAACTGCACCGCGAAGGCGTCCGTGGTGATTCCGCGCAAGCTGGCCTGGTTGTCCGGGGATTGGGCGTGGGGCCGGACTTTATGGCCGCTGGTATAGGCCCCTTCCCATTGCACGTGCGCGCCGCGGCTGGCCATGGACTGGACGTTCCGCAAAGCCGCCGCGTCGCCGAACACCAGGTAGGCATTGTGCGGCACGTAGGAGACCAGGCGCACGCCGGTGCCGCGCAGTTCGGCCACCCATTCGGGCCGGGGTGGGCCCGCGAAATGAACCAGGTGCAGACGCTTGCCGGTGAAGGTGGCCACCGTTTTGCGGGCGGCCTGCACCGCGGGTTTGGAGGTGTCGATCGCGCCCGTGTTAAGCCGGATGGAGTTATACTCGTCGCGCCCTTTGGCCTGGGCGGTCAACCCCGCGGGAGCCGGGCTTTCGCCGGCTTCTAAAAGCTGAAACGAGCCGTAATCAGCGATGAGCCTGGCTCCCTGTTTTTCCAACTGTCTGGCCACCGCCGGATCGCTCACCTGGATTTTGTGACTGGGGGCGGGGCGCTCGGGGAGGGCGCCCAGTCCGGCAATGGCCGGGGCGAGACAGAGGAGCAGCAGCCCGGTCAGCCAGGCGCTTCGGCCGCCGCCGCGGCGTGGGGGGTTAGACCGCGAAGAACTTTTGGATTTCGCGCAAAACATCAATTAGCACATCAATTTCTTCGCGGGTGTTATACAGGTAAAAGCTGGCCCTTGCGGTGGATTCCACGCCCAGCTTATGCATCAGCGGCTGGGTGCAGTGATGCCCGCCCCGCAGCGCGACTCCCTGTTGGTCCGCGAGCGTGACGATATCGTGCGCATGCACGTCCGGCAGCAGAAAACTGACCAGTCCCGCCCGGCCTTTGGCCGGGCCAAACAAGCGAATGCCCGCGACCGAGCGCAGCTTCTCGTAAGCGTATTCGCCCAGGTCCAGATCGTGACGCGCAATATTCTGGCGGCCAATCCGGTCCAGGTAATCCATGGCCGCGCCCAGGCCCACCGCGCCCGAAATATCGGGCGTGCCAGCCTCGAATTTGTGGGGTCCGTGCTTCCAGGTGCTTTGCTGATAGGAAACCGTCACAATCATTTCGCCGCCGCCTTGGAAGGGCGGCATCGCCTCCAGCACCTCCTGGCGTCCATACAGCACACCGATGCCGGTCGGGCCGCACATTTTGTGGCCGGACAAAACCAGGAAATCACAGCCGATTTCGCGGACATCCACCGGACGGTGGCCGGCGCTCTGCGCGGCGTCCACGAGGGTCGTGATCCCGTGCCGCCGCGCCCTGGCGCACAATTCGGCCACCGGGTTGACGGTGCCCAGCGAGTTGGAAATATGGGTCAGGGCGAACAATTTCACGCCGTGCTTGAGCACGTCGTCCAGGCCTTTGAGATCGAGCAACCCCTCATCCCCGGTGACCGGTACGAACGCGAGCCGGGCCCCGATCCGTTCGGCCAGCATCTGCCACGGCACCATGTTGCTGTGGTGCTCCATTTCGGTCAGCAGGATGGTATCGCCGGGCTTCAGGAAGCGCACGCCCCAGGTGTTCGCCACCAGGTTGATGCCCTCCGTGGTGCCGCGGGTAAAAACGATTTCTTCAGCCGAGGCCGCGTTTAAAAACCGAGCCGCGCGGGCGCGGGCGGCTTCGAAGGCGTTCGTGGCCCGGTTGCTGAGTTCGTGGATCCCGCGATGAACGTTCGCGTTGTCCGTCTCGTAGTAGTGGCGCAGGGCGTCGAGCACCGGGCGCGGTTTTTGGGAGGTGGCCGCGTTATCCAGGTACACCAGGGGGTGCCCATGCACCTGCTGGTGAAGGATGGGAAAGTCGGCGCGAATCGCGGACCAATCGGGGGTCAGTGGCCCGGGGGGCGGGAACAGCGTATCGGGTGCGGACATAAAACAAGGTGCCGTCCGTCCCTAGAGCAACCCGAGCTGCAATTTGGCCGCCTCGGACATCATGGCTTGGTTCCAGGGCGGATCCCATACGAGTTCGACGCTGACATCAGCGATCCCTTCCAGGCTGAGCAGCCGGTTTTGCACATCCTGCGCGAGCACCGGGCCCATGCCGCACCCGGGCGCTGTGAGCGTCATCTTTATGTCGGCTTTAAAAGCGCCACCCCCCAGGGGGGTCAGCGCGCAATCGTAAATCAAGCCCAGGTCCACGATGTTAACCGGAATTTCCGGGTCATAGCACATGCGGAGCTGGTTCCAAATTTCCTTCTCCAGGTTCTCGTGGGTGATGGGAACGCCGTCGGCCACCGGCTTCTGGGGCGGCTGCAGCCCGAGGGCATCGGCATCCAGGCCATTGATGCGGAACATGTTGCCATTGACCACCACCGTGAAGCTGCCACCCAGTGATTGAGTGATGTAGGCCTGTTCGCCCTTTTGCAGGGTGACCTTGGTTCCCACGGGGATGATTGCGGCATCCACGTCACGCGCCAAGGCGACTGGTTCATTACTATCCATAACCTAGTTAACTATAGCTAATTTTCTGAAGTTGTCGCGCCGGGATTCAACGCGCGTGGCGGTTTGGCTCAGGTGGGCCTACAGTTCGCCGGTTTCCGTGCTCACGGGTTGCTGGTCCCCGCCCCTTAGTGCGGCCATCAGGGCGTGCCATGACAGAATGGCACACTTAACCCGGGCCGGAAAGCGATAAACACCGGCGAAAACCGCCAGTTTGCCCACGTCGCCAGTCACCTTGCCGGTGGTGACCATCTCGTGGACCTGATCAAAAAAGCGGCGTGCCTCCTCCCGGGTCTTGCCTTTGACGGCCTCGGTCAGCAGGGAGGCTGAGGCTTTCGAAATGCAGCAGCCGTCCCCGGTAAAACTGGCTTCGCGAATGATATCCCCATCCATCGCCAGGAAGAGTTTGAGCTGATCGCCGCAGAGGGGGTTTCGGCCCTGGGCAGAGCTGCTGGGTTGCGGCAGTTCGTGGAAATTCCTCGGGCGCTTGCAGTGATCGAGAATGACCTGCTGATAAAGGTCGTTGAGATCGTCAAACATGCCGCGCCTTAATGGTGTTTTGCCACATGCGGATTTGCTTCGAGGCGGTCCCAAACCACCTTGTCCAGCTCCGCGCGGGTGGCGGGGTGCCGCACCCGCTCAATAATCTCCCCCGCAAACGCGTGAATCAGCATCCGGCGCGCGGTCTCCATGCCGATCCCGCGCGCGCGCAGGTAAAAAATTGATTCCTCATTCAACTGGCCAATCGTGGCCCCATGCGTGCATTTCACGTCATCCGCGTAAATCTCAAGCTGCGGCTTGGTATCCACAGTGGCGTCATCCGAGAGCAGGAGGTTCTTGTTCGTCTGTTTGGCGTCGGTCTTCTGCGCCGCCGGATGCACGTAGATGCGGCCGTGGAAGATTCCCTTGGATTTGCCGTCCAGGATGCCGTTGAAATACTCGTGGCTGTTGCAGTGGGGTTCCACATGTTCCACCACCATGTGGTGATCAGCCACCTGATCCCGCCTCGTGAGGTAAAGTCCGTTCAGCAGGCATTCCACCCCCTCGCCCGCCAGCACCATCCGGATGTTGTTCCGCGAGAGGCGCCCTCCCGTGGCAATGGAATGCGCGGCCAGGTTCGCGCCGCGTCCGAGTTGCGCGTGGATCGCCGCCAAATGGAAGGCGTTCAGGCTTTCGTCCTGAAACTTGCAGTGCTCCACCACGGCGGAGTCGCCCAGCACCAGTTCGGTGACTGCGTTGGTGAAATAGGCGGAATCGTGCAGGCGCACATAGGTTTCCAGCACGGTGGCCCGGCTGTTCGCCTCCGCCAGGATCAGGTTGCGCGGATGGGTGGTCGTGCCGGGTTCTTTGGCGACGGTCACATAAACCAGGTGAACCGGCCGCTCCAGCGCCTGGCCCGCCGGCAGGTGAATAAAACCGCCATCCTGGAAAAACGCCGTGTTTAGCGCGGAGAAAGCCTCGAATTCCGTGCGCGCATGCCGGGCGAGGTGTTGTTCCAGCACCGGGTGATTCTCTTTCAGGGCGGAAGCCAGGTTGGTGACCGTCACACCCGGGGGCGCCTGGATCGAGGATAATCCCAGGGAAAAATGACCATTAATGAATACCAGCCGATGCGCCGGCAAACTCATCAAAGGAAAACCCTCCAGCGCCTCCAGCGCGCCGGGGTCCGCCGGCGGGTCGAAGACCGGTTTGAATGGCAGTTTGGCGATGGGTGCCACATTCGTAAAACGCCAATCCTCCTGGCTGGTCGTGGGAAAACCCAAGGCCGCGAAGCGGGCCAACCCCGCCTTGCGCAGCGGTAAAACCCAGGCCGGCTGGTTGCCAGGCTGCTCAAACCGGCTGAATTTTTCCAAATGCGTTTCGGTTGCGTTCATTAAAACATCTGCCATCTGCTGTTCCCATAGTTGTCCGGTTTGCGGCGACCGTCAACTTTTGAGCCCAGAGTCTTCCACGCAAATGCCGTTCATGCAAGTTTTTGGGAATCACCGCGCCCTTGGTTTTACCGCGTTGTCACCCGTTCGCCTTCCAGCGGTCACAAGTCTTCTCAAAGCTTGTGAGGCAAACGATCCCGGGGTGCCACAGAACGGCTCGCCAAATCTATAAAACCCTATGAACAAATCGATTAAACCATCACCACCCATTGAAAACTCGGTTGCTGAACCTCCCCGCCGGCAGGGGCTGCCGGTTTGCGGCCGGCAACCACCCGGCATTCCCAGGGTGCCCACCTGGCGCAACCTGCCGGGGCATTATTTGATCCAGCTCCGGCACGTCCAGGGCGTTCGGCGATTGGCGAATCGCCGCATCACCCCGCGCCGCGCCACACATTAACCCCGGCAGAAGCACGACGCGGCAACGCCTTGCCCCGGGTTGCCGCACATCCTCTGTTTCTCCTTGCCTCCGCACCCGAGGTGCTCTAATAAAAAGGAAATCATTCATAACCCCATTAGCACACCTATGAAACAGAATTCCCACGCCTGCCGTTGCAACTGTTGTACCTGGTCTCACGCCTACGGCGACAGCAGCCTTCTGAACCGCCGCGATTTCCTCTTCCGCGTTGGCGCGGCCACCGCCGGGGGCATGATGCTCTCCGCGTGGGACGGGTTCGCCCTGGAAAAAGCCGGGGCTTTGCCGGTTCGCGGCCCGATGGCGCGCCAGCCTTTGCGCGTCCAACCGGTCCTGACACACGATTTGCCCAAACGCCGGGAAGCCACCAGTTGGCGTGGTTGGGGCGGGATTCAAAACGAGGCCGATGCGCTGGCCGAAAAGAATCGCATCGAGTCCGAACTCAAGAAGCTCAAGGCCAAAGCTGGTTTTGCCATCGAAATCCTCCCCACCGCCACCGTCCACAATCTCGCTCAGACCGCCTCGCTCGGTAACCACGATGTGGTGATCATCTTTGCCGCCGGCGGCGGCCTGGACATCCTGGAAAAGCTGGCCAAGACCTCCCGTTTCAGCCTCATGTTCCTGCGGCACGACCCGGGTCCCGCCTACCTCTGGTATGAAATTGTCCATCCCCGTTTCCTGCGCAAAACCGTGGATGAATACGCCCAATCCGGCCT
>JBBQYD010000111.1:0-12079 GCA_038209025.1 Verrucomicrobiota bacterium
GAGGCGGTGACCCAGGCGCCCAGCGATTGGTTTCCTTGGAATTACCGACAGACTCTCGCGGCGGTCAGCAGCGGCTGATTACCCCCGGGACCGTCCTCGCCTCTGGTTTTTGGCGGCTACGCACGCTCACCGAAGCAACACTCTGCACCGGCTGATGGCAAAACAGACGGACAGGCCAAACAGGCATGAATGCAAATCATCTAAATATTTGGTTTGATGCCTCATCGGATGTCACCGGCCGACTGTTCAAAGAGATTCCTGTGGATTGCCCTCAGCTTGCCATTCACTTGAATCCGTCCTCGGCGAGCGAGTTTATTGGCTAAAGAGCTCTGCGTGTGAAACTCGTAGGTGAAATTGTTGTATTCTTTGAGAGATGCCTGCCAACGCGCCTCTTCCTGCGCCGTGAGATGCGTCGTTGCCGGCGTGGTTGCGAGCGCGTGATGTGCTTGCGGGTGAGGATGCGATCAAAGGCGGTGGGGAGAAGTATCTGCCGCGTCTGGATTCGCAGAGTTCGGAGGAGTTCGCCAATTACGTGAAGCGGGCGTCATTCTTTAATGCGACGGCGCGAACGGCTGAGGCTTACCTGGGATTGGTGTTCCGGCGTCAGCCGTTTGTGAAATTGCCGGAGCCTGGTGGGGTGCTCTCAGGTGGGGCGCTCTCGCCGAGAGCGCCTTCCCCCGGCGGGTTCGGCGAACCCGCCCCACCACGCAACGGCTCCCCCACACCTCATCCGCGTTCGGTTCGCAATAGGCTTCCGCCGAACCAAACATGCGGCCAATCCTCTGGGCGGCTCACCAACCCTTTGCGCACAGGATTTTCCAGGATGTAATCGGCCTTTTCTCGCGCCCTCTCGTCATGGCGCAACCGATGCTCGAAAAAGTCCTCCTGCCAGTCGATTTGCCGTTGCCGGCTCGTCCACCGCTTCCAGTCGCTCACCACGCCTTGCACAGTCCGTTTTCCGGGCGGGAAGGAGACCAGGCCATGCACGTGATCGGGCATGAGCAAAAACAAGTGAGCAAACCAGAGCTGATGTTCCTGGCGAAAGCGCACACTGCCCAGCAAGGGAAGCGCCACCTCGGCGGTGGTCAACTGTTCGCGGCCTCTTTGCCGGCAATTGATGGTCAGGAAATAGACCTCCTTTTGCGGATCAACCCACAGCGGCACGTCGTGCGGCAGGTGGTTTCGTTCCGGATGCGCCATGGCGGCAGTTTGGAATGGGCTGGAGCGAACCGGCAACTGTTTTCCTCGGTAGGGCACTCTCGGGTGGGGCGCGCTCAGGTAGGGCGCTCTCGCCGAGAGCGCCTTGCCCGGCGGGTTCGGCGAACCCGCCCCACCATGGAAAGTGTCCCTGGCACACAAGAAGGGTGCTCTCAGGTGGGGCGCTCTCGCCGAGAGCGCCTTCCCCGGCGGGTTCGGCGAACCCGCCCCACCACGCAAGGCTTCCCCCGGCGGTTGGAGGTAAATATCCGGGCCAAGGATGCGTGATTTCCACGCAGAAATGCGTGGGTTTCCCGCGCATTGCGCGACGAAAATGTGTAAGTTGTTGTGAATGGAACATTTTTGGAATGGCACCGGCATTGCTATAGGTTAGGTAAGAATCGGAAAGACACGCGGACAGAGATAGGACAGGAGTTCGCGCAGCTGCCGAACGAAAAAAACAGCAAAACGCTATGAAACATCTGAACAAAACCAAGAAAGCATTCACGCTCATCGAATTGTTGGTCGTGATTGCAATTATCGCCATTCTGGCGGCGATGCTCCTCCCGGCGCTGGCTCGTGCGAAAGCGCGCGCTCAACGCATTAACTGCACAAACAACCTGAAGCAGGTCGGTCTCGCGTTCAAGACTTGGGCGCTTGACAACGGCGACCGGTATCCGATGAACGTGCCGGCTTCCGAAGGTGGCCCGCCGATCAACGGCGGCACCCTCAGCTCGCTGGCGGGTCCGGCGGCGTTCCCTTACATGTACACCACCTTTGCTGTCATGTCGAACGAACTGAGCACCCCCAAGGTGCTGGCCTGCCCCTCGGATGAACGTTCCGCTCATACGAACTTCAACATGCAGATGGCCGGTCTCTATGCCGCTCCGACGGCGACTGACGGCGCCTTCTTCAATAACTACAAGATCGGCTATTTCCTGGGCCGCGATGCCACGGATAACCAGCCGCAGATGATCCTGGCCGGTGATCGTAACATCGTGGGCAGTGTGGCTTTGACCACATACCCCCCCGCCGTGGGGTTGAACGGTTACGGCAACGGGGGCGCCATCTCCATGGGCACCAACTGGCCCGGCAACCCGACCGCGCCGTCCTGGACCGACAAGATGCACCAGAAGCAGGGCAATGCTCTTATCTCCGATGGTTCCGTGCAGCAGCTCAGCCCGGCCAAACTGCGTGATCAGCTCAAGAACAGTGGCGACACCACCACCACGGCCCCGGGCGTGAACACGTTCTTCTTCCCGAACTACTAATTCGGTTTCACGACCATAACCTTTATCTCAAAGGCGCCCGCAAGGGCGCCTTCTTTTTGGGTCGCTTGCACACCGCCCCGATCACGATTAACGTCTGCCCTATGAATCTTGAGGACCATCTGGGGGATATCATTCGCAAAGCTCGCGCCCTGTCCAATATCGCGACCGAGGCTGCGGCTGCCGCCGCGGGGTTGTCGGGCGCCGAGCTCACCGCCCTGGAAAACAGTGGGCGAGTGTTGCACCCGGTGAACTTCGCGGCTCTCGGTCACACGTTGGGCGTGGATGGGCACAAGCTGGCCGGGATCGCCAATGGCTGGCTGCCCGCCCAAAAGGACCTCTCCACCTGGCGAGAACTCCGCATCATCACCACCTCGGATGGCGAAATGGCGGTCAATAGCTACCTGGTTTGGGATGAAGTCTCACGCGAGGGAGCCTTGTTCGATACCGGCTTTGCGGCCGAGCCAATCCTGGCTTTGATTGAGCAGGAACAGGTTCTCCTGCGCCATATCTTCATCACCCATTCGCATACGGATCACGTTGCGGCGTTGCCGCAGATTCGGGAGCGGTTTCCGAAAACCAAACTCCACTCCAACAGCCAGACCGCCCCCGTGGACCAACGGAATCGTCCCCATGATTTCATTCATCTTGGCAGTCTGCGCATCACCCACCGCGACACCCCGGGCCATGCCGAGGATGGGGTGACCTACGTCATCGGCACGTGGCCGGAGGATGCTCCCCATGCGGCGATCGTCGGGGACGCCATCTTTGCGGGGTCTATGGGCCGGGGTAATGATTCATGGGAGCTGGCCCGGCAAAAAGTGCGCGAGCAGATCTTTTCACTGCCCGGCGACACCCTGCTCTGCCCGGGACATGGCCCCTTGACGAGCGTGGCGGAAGAAAAGACGCATAACCCGTTCTTTTGACTGCTTGCGGTGCGTGCGAGCGGGGGCTTCCGCGAGAGACCGGCGGTTATTCGTCAGGCAAAGGCTGGAGGTCCGGAGGCGGCCGGCCAATGATCACCCGATCTCGGTACGGGGGAGAGCCGCTCTGGCGAGCGGCACTCCATTTGCCGGGGGGCGTTTTGGGACACCCGCCCGGCTACCGAACCACACCTCCTGGCGCTCTTAGAAATCCCTGAAATCGCCAGCGGGGACCGCCGGGCGATCACCGGTTGTGGGGCTGGGCATCGGAATGAACTGGGATTTGCCAGCTTGCCGTTTGCCATTGCTGCCAGCGTGGAAGGGTGGTGCTTTTTCTGTCAGCGATGATTTAACGTGAGGCTTTACGGCGCTTTTCACCGCGCCATCCACCATCAGGATAAGGCCGCCCACCGCTTCTTTCATGGCTTCTGCCTGGGCATTAAGTTCTTCCGCGGCGCTGGCGCTTTCCTCGGCGTTGGCGGCGTTGGCCTGGGTGACCTTGTCCATCTGGGTGACGGCGGTGTTCAGTTGGTTGATGCCCTGGCTTTGTTCGCCGGATGAGGTGGCTACTTCGGCGGCCAGTTGGTCCACTTCACGGGCTTTCACCACGATTTCGCTCAGCGCCTGGGCGACTTTGGCGCTGATTTGCGCGCCCCGCCGGCTGCGTTCGAGCGCGCCTTCAATTTTGGCGGCGGTTTCCTTGGCGGCCTGCGCGCTGCGGTGAGCCAATGATCGAACCTCTTCCGCCACCACGGCGAAGCCCATGCCGGCCTCCCCGGCGCGGGCGGCTTCCACCGCGGCATTCAACGCCAGGATGTTCGTTTGGAACGCAATTTCATCGATCGTTTTGATGATCTTGGCAATGTCATCGCTGGACGTCTTGATCTCATCCATGGCGACCGTCATGGCCTC
Organism: Verrucomicrobiota bacterium; assembly: GCA_038209025.1. Taxonomy (GTDB): domain Bacteria; phylum Verrucomicrobiota; class Verrucomicrobiia; order Limisphaerales; family UBA8199; genus JBBQYD01. Next base: position 4,301 of record JBBQYD010000111.1, read on the forward strand.
CATGTCCTTGGCGCCGACATCCGCGGCCATGCGCGCCTGGCGCGCCAGGTCGTTGGCTTTTTGCGCGCCCTCCGTGTTGCGCCTGGTCATGCTGGAAATTTCCTCCAGCGACGAACTGGTCTCCTCAAGGGAGGCCGCTTGTTCGCTCGCGCCTTCGGCGAGCGATTGGCTGGCCGAAGCAACCTGGGACGCCGCCGCCGCGGTTTGCTCGGCGCCTGAGGAAACCTGGCTGGCAATGGCCCTGATGGCCCGGGTAATCGACCGCGTGAGGAGGACGGCCAAGCCAATCCCGATGACCGCCGCGATGAACAGCCCAATGATCACCGTCAGCGATGCTGCGGAGAGGGCATTGGCCGCAGCTCCGGACAGCTTGCCGGTAGTTTCCGTGCTGGCGATTCCCGCCTCCTTGGCTTTCACCAGCACTCCGTCCGCCACCGCTGTGCGCCGTTTGCCCAGATCTTCGCGCAGGAGCCAATTCTTCAGAAAGTCGTTCATCGCCTGTTCGTATGCGCCGCCGGCGTTGCGGCAGAGTTCAATTTGCTTGAAATTCACCTCCTGGGTGGTGACCGCCTTCAACTCATCCAACTTGGCTTTCACGGCGGAAAACATCCCAATGGTTTGACGGAAGTGCTCCGGGTCGCGCAACGTTTGAGACTTGAAGTTATTAAGCCGAATGGCATTGCCGAGGTTCACAATCTCAACAGCAATGTTGATCTTATTGATTCTGTCCAGCACCTGGGCGGAGTCTAGAGCGGCGCCATTTGTGCCGGTTTTCATCAATTCCGCCAGCTTGCCTTTCTGGCTCGTCAGGTATTCTTCGCAGGCTTTCATGTAGGACTGCGCCGCCGCATCCATTTTATCCCGCTCGTCCTTCAAGATTTGGGTAACCCCGACGGTCTGCGCCGCCAATTGCTCATAATCTTTGACCTGGACCTGAGCTTTTTCAGCGGCTTCGAGCAGGAACCCAAGCGTCCCGGTTTTTGAATTCCTGGCCAGCTTCACGGCCTGCTCCAGGGATGCCTGGGTCTCGGAGAGGCTTTTTAAGCCGTGGCTGAGAAAGTTGGTTTCCTCCGTGAAAGCGTAACCGCGCATTTCGTACATGGTCATGAGCGCGTTACGCTCCACCTGGTTGGCTGCTTGGATGGCCGGCATGTAATCCTGGGCCATGATCTGGGTGTCCTTCTCGACGCCTTTCATTTTCCAGGCGGCCAGCGCGCCGAGAATGAGAGTGATGGCAAGGAGGGAGGCGAAGCCCGACAAAATCTTAGTACCTAGTTTCATGACATGTTTCCGTTGCCGTCCTTTCGACAGTTTGAGCCGGGATGGTTAGGATTAATTTAAAGAAAAATGTTCCTGGGTTTAAGCATAACTCATTCACTGCTAAAAACATGGCGCTGGCTGCAATTCGCTTCTCCAGGGGCCATCCGCCGCTTAATGCTCAACTCTCGGGGAGCTATGGCCGATATGTAATTGGCCCGCGTAGAAGAGCGGGTGATGGCAGGACTTTCAAACGAAGAAGACGCATGATTAAAATCGTGAAACCGAGCCCCGTATTGGTGGTGGACGACATGGCTGATGTGCATATGGCGGTCAGTGGGATTTTGCGCCGGGCAGGCTGCACGGTCACTTGTGTTGCCAGCGGCGAGGCTTGCCTGGAGACGGTGCGGGCCGGTTTCCGAGGCTTGATCCTGATGGATATAGAGATGCCTGGTCTGGACGGCTGGGCAACCATCCGGGCAATTCTCGAGCAAGGGCTCATGGAAGGTAACTTGGTCTGCATGCTCACCACCCGCCCAACCCCGGGCGAGGAGGCTGAAGGCTTGCAGGAGTATGTGTTGGATTATTTACCCAAGCCGTTTGATTCCAAGCAGTTGCTATCCGTGGCACAATGGGCGGCGGACTCCCTGCGAGCCGCGCCAGGACAAGCCCCGGAAACACCATGAATGGTTATCCCTCCACGGGTGGCTCCGGCGACGGCGGGGCGCTGATCATAATCGGCGCTTCCACGGGTGGCGTCCGGGTGCTCTGCTCGCTGTTTGAGCAGATGCCGCGGTTGCACGCCAGCGTGCTGCTGGTGCAGCACATGCCCAGGTTTATTCAAGAATCTTTCGTGAACTCACTGCAAAAATATACCAGCATGCAGGTGGCCCTGGCTAAAACCGGAGATGAGATGGAGGCTGGCACCGTCCTGCTGGCTCCCGCGGAAGCTCACACAACCTTAGTACAGAACCGGCGCGTTCAGGTATCCCCGGGCGCTAAAGTAAACTACGTCTGTCCATCCATCGATGTGGCCATGCTGTCGGTCACCTCCCAACCTGGCAGGCGGGTTATTGGCGTGCTGCTCACGGGTATGGGGCGCGACGGGGCGGACGGAATGGTGCATCTGAAGCGCACGGGAGCCACCACCCTCGCTCAGGACGAGGCTTCGAGTGCGGTCTTTGGCATGCCCAAGGAAGCCTGGAAAGCGGGCGGCGTCCAACAGTTGCTGCCGCCTGAGAGAATCGCTGCGCTGCTGGTCCGGGCTGCGGGGAGCTTCTGACCCCTCGCAAAAAGGGAACGGCTGGGCTCCGTTCCCCATCGAACGCTGTGGCAACTATCGTGGCAGGATTGTACCTCTCACCCATCGCCGGTTAGGTGCCGTTCCCAATAGAACGGTGCGGCCGTGCTGACCTGCCAATGCGGCGAATAACTTACAGGCCCGAACTACTTTTTGCGGAACCGCCGGTTGAGGATGGGCCTGAGCTGCTGGAACCGCCCTGGTTGATGGAATTCGTCGAGTTGGCCGGGTTTTGAGGACCAAGGATCCCCGTGGCGCTGCCGGTGGCATCAGGAGGGGGGCTGTTCTGGCCACTTGTGCCAGTTCCGGAGGAAGAGCCTTGAGGGTCCCGTGAGGCACCGCTGGCTGGCGTGCTCCAGTTATTGGTCAGCGTGGTGCTGCCTGTATCTGAGTTAAGGCTGGAGCCGGAACCGTAGGCAGCGCCGCCCGCGGAGGTGGCCGCCCCCGAATCTCGGGCGGAGCTGGAACTCGTGCCGGCGGATTGATTTATCGTGCCCTCCAGAGGAGGCGTGTTCTCCGGGTTGCCATAAGAAATGGAAGTCTGGGGACTGTTCGGGGTGGTCCCTGAATCGTACCTTTCGTAGGTCTGAAAGTTGGCGCTCCGGTTTGCATCGCTGGAGGAACAGCCGGCGGCCAGGAGGCCGGCGAGGGCGGTTACGGCAATTGCTTTATTCATCATTACACCTTTTATAAGCATTGGCCTAACGCTGCCCCAGGCCCTTGACAGATGAAATCAGGTATTCCCCTATGTTTGCGATTGGACAACCCCGGACAAGCTGTATGCCCCAGGGCTGGCCCGCTCGGAACCATAAATCGCCCGGGCCTTCGCCGGGGCACCCCATTTTGATTTTTGTTTTCTTCCCGGCCGCCGCTGGCATGCTGCCGTGGTGGCCGATGTCGCACATCCATGGACCCAGCTTTTCACCTCTCAACCGGGCGGGACGGGGCCTTCCCAGATTGCCGAAATGCGTCTTTTGCGCAAAGGCGGGCGGCCATTCCTGCTGTTTCCGGCCCACCCGCAAGCGGCCGCCGCCGGGCTGGGGCTTTATCCGGCGCAGAAAACCGCCGCCCGCCTCGCGCGCAGTTTGCTGGGAACGTTGTTCCGGGCGGGAGTCTATCCGCGCACAGAGCGGGCCCGGCTGCTCCTTGAAGAAGGTTCGCCGTTGGCTTCGTTTATGCGCCGCAATAGCGGCGCGGCGGCCGGGCAATGGCCGGTCTTCTGCAGTTTGGCCGGCAACCCCAACGCGGCCGGGCAGAGATTCATTTTTCTGCTGCTGGACTCCTCTTACAAGCCCCGGACGGTGATCAAGGCCGGCGTGGGGGAAAGGGCGCTGGAGTTGCTGAAGGAGGAAGCGGATTTTCTGACGGGTCATGGGGGCAAACACCCCGGGATTCCTGGCTTGCTGGAGTCCCTGGCCGGACCGGAACTGCGGGCCTTTGCCCTGCCTTATTACGAACCCCTGCCCGGGCGCGGTTTGGAGCCAGGCCAGATTGCCGGCCTGCTCACCAGTTGGCTGGGCAACGCCGAGCCGCAACCGGTGTTGGAACTGCCTCAGTGGCGCCGCCTCGAGGAGGCCTTTGGATATCACCCCGCCCTGGCAAACCTGCGCACGAAGCTGGCTGGCACCCGGGTAAAGCCCGCGCTGTACCATGGAGATTTTGCCGCCTGGAACGTGCGCGGAAGCGAGGCCGGACCGGTGGTGCTCGACTGGGAACGGGGTGAACCATCCGGTCCGCCGGGTTGGGATTGGTTTCATTACGCCGTGCAAGACGGGGTGCTCGTTCATCGCCAGCCGGCGCTCCGGGTCCTGCGCGATTTTCAGGGGCTATGGCAAACTCAAGAGTTTAAAGAATATGCCCGCCTGGCAGGGATTGCCGGACGGGAGCCGTGCCTGCTCCTGGGTTATCTCCTCTATATCCAGCGAATTGTGCAGCCTGCTGAGGGCAAGGAAGGCTTGCGAGCTCTGCAAGCGGAGGTGGAAAAGCTGATTTTCGGCGCCTCGGTCAATCGATAAAAGGGCCCTTGCCAAACGGGGGAAAGCGACCGGAGAAAGGCACCGGGGGACAACCCGCAGCGTTGCGGCTCCGAACTCCGGGCTTTGATTGCGCCCCGGCCTTTGCTAAACAAGAGAATGCAAGCTGTACTTGAATATTTGCGCCAGAACGAAGACCGCTTTGTCGAGCAACTCTGCGAGTATGTCCGCTTTCCCAGCGTTTCCGCCCAACCGCAGCACCAACCGGATATGCGGCGCTGCGCCGAATGGCTGACCGCCCATTGCCAGAGCATCGGGCTCGAAGCTCGCCTTTGCCCGACCGCCGGGCACCCGGTGGTGCTTGCCCGGACCCCGGTGAGCCGGGGCGGAAAGCGTCCCCGGTTCGTTGTTTATGGCCATTATGACGTGCAGCCGCCGGAGCCGTTCGACCTGTGGAAATCCGCTCCCTTCGAGCCCCGCATCGTGGGCCGCTCCCTTTTTGCGCGCGGGGCGAGCGACAACAAGGGTCAAAACCTCGCCCACTTGAAGGCGGTGGAGGCTTACCTGAAAACCGGCACGGAACTGCCGTGCGATATCACGTTCGTCATCGAGGGCGAAGAGGAGGTCGGCAGCAAAAGCCTGGGTGAATTTCTCAAACAAAATCGCGCCGAGCTGGCGTGCGATGCCATCATTATTTCAGACACCGGCATGCCGGACCGAAAACATCCCGCGCTGACCTACGCGCTGCGGGGGATTGCGGCTTTCGAAGTGATTCTTCACGGTCCCTCTCGCGATCTGCACTCGGGCATTTTTGGCGGGTCGGTGGATAACCCCGCCATGGCCTTGTGCCAATTGCTGGGCAAATTGCGCGGCCAGAACGGCCGGGTCACGGTGCCCGGCTTCTATGATGAAGTCGCGCCGCTGTCAGCCTATGAGCGCAAGGAATTTGCCCGCTATCCCTCCAAGGCCGCCGAATACAAGAAATTCCTGGGCGTTCCCGAATTGTTTGGCGAGCAGGGATACAATCACATTGAGCAGCGCTCAGCCCGGCCAACGCTGGAGATCAATGGGTTGACCAGCGGCTACCAGGGCGAGGGCAGCAAGACCATCGTGCCGGCCTGGGCCCGGGCGAAGCTGACCGCCAGGCTGGTGCCTGATCAAAACCCGGCAAAAATCGTCAAGGCGGTGCGTGAATATCTGGCAAAGCTTTGCCCGCCCACCGTGCGCCTCGAGATAAAGTCCGGTCACGGAGCGGAACCTTACCTGGTGTCGCCGGCCAGCGCGCACGCGCAAGCGGCGTTGCGCGCGTTGGAAGCCGCTTTTGGGGCCCGGCCCATCCTCGTGCGGGAAGGCGGCTCCATTCCCATCGTCAACTCATTCAAAAAAATCCTGAAAGCCGACGCTTTGCTCCTGGGTCTGGCTTTGCCGGATGACAACGCCCATTCGCCCAACGAAAAGTTTGATTTGGATTGCTTCGCCAAGGGCCAGGTCATGAGCGCCCACTTGTGGCGGGAACTGAGCCTGGCGCCCCAGCCGAAAAAACGCGCGCGGGGATGAATCCGCGGCGGCCATAACCGGGGGGAACCCGTTCATTTGCGCAACTGTGAAGTGAACAGTCAGGAACCTGTCCTGCGCGTCCTCCGGAGGCAAGCGGCCATTTACAGCACGTTCCAGCAGGCCAGTTCGTCCCGGAGTCGCTCCACCGGAAAACCAACCACGTTGGTGTAGGAGCCGGAAATGCGCTCCACAATCAGGTGGCCGGCTTCTTGGATGGCATACGCACCGGCTTTATCGAACGGATCAATCCGGGCCAGGTAGTCGAGAATGGCCGACTGGTCCAAAACGCGAAAAGTCACCGACGTCACCTCGGCGAAGCTCCGCCGCTGATGCGCGCCAAGCCGCAGCAGGCACACACCGGTGACCACCTGATGAGTGCGCCCTTGCAGCCGCTCCAGCATCCGGACCGCCTCCGCCGTGTCGGACGGCTTGCCAAAAAGCTCCGTTTCGAGACACACGAGGGTATCCGCCCCGATGACCAGGGCGTCGGGATTGCTTTTGGCCACCTCCCGCGCTTTGCGGTAGGCATTCACCAGGGCGAGTTCGCGGGCGGTCAATTCATCCGTGTGCAACTCCGGCACGGCGCTGGTTTCGATACGGAACTCACAGCCCATCTGGCGCAGTAACTCCCGGCGCCGGGGCGACGCGGAGGCCAGAATGAGCGGAGTCGAAGCTCTCTTTATTCCTTGATTCAAGCCCTTTCACCATGCGCCCAACCCCCGATGCGGGCAAGCGAAAAACCCTGACTGAACGGAGGGCGTCGGCAACCTTTGCCGGAGGATTGCGCTTATTGAGCCAGTGATGGGTTCCATAGATCGACCCGCGGCGGCGCATAGGTCCGCGAGAAGGGCAGCAACTGGCTGTGCCCATCGGCAAAGGCGTAGTTTGCTTTTTGGCGGTGCCGTCTGGCATCCAGGTCTTCGTCGGCGTCGGCGGGAGTGGCCCAGAAGTGTGGCATGATGTGATCGGCGCTGCTGGCGGACTCCGCAAAGAGAATGGTGGCGGCCGGCTTGGACAATTGGGTGGCGCGCCGCCACGTCTGCGGCTTGCCCGCATAGTCGTCGTCCGGGCCAAGTTCGTAATAGACGTTGAACCCGTAGCTCAAGGGCGCGGGTTTTCGGTCAGCCGGGCAGTGGTAAACGCCCGTGAGCAGGTTGGTCCAGAGCGTGGCGCTCGAACCAAGCAGCGTGGCGATGGTTCTTTCCCACGGCATCAAGCCGTTCGCGAACGCGGAGTGCTGGCTGCGCGGGAACTCGTCCGCGTTATCATCAGCGTAGAGCCGCACGGCCAGACCGAGCTGTCGCAAGTTGCTGAGGCATTGCGTCGCCCGCGCCGATTCCTTGGCACGGTTGAGGGCGGGGAGCACCATCGCGGCGAGCAGCGCGATGATCGCAATCACGACCAGGAGTTCGATCAGGGTGAATCCCGCAGCGCCTCCCGGCCCGCGAAGGCCGGGAGCACCGCATAGGTGCGTGGTGCGCTTCGTCATTCAGCGAGCTTCATGCGGAAGAACTTGCGCGTTTCCCCCGGGTTGAGCACCACCGCCGTCTGGCCTTCCAGCGGCACGGGCGCGTTGGTGACCGGCGTCCACGCTCCGGCCGGCAGTGTCTCGGGGCCCTCCAACGCCCAATTGGTTGCCGAGGCTGGCCTGCGGAGGACGACCTGCGAATCGATCTGCAAAGCGGGGCGGCC
>JBBQYD010000112.1:0-12069 GCA_038209025.1 Verrucomicrobiota bacterium
GCGCCGAGCGGTTCAATCTCGGCTAGTTGAACACGCTGCCCGGCTGCAGGGTTTACAACCCGGTCTATTTGCAGGCGATACACGTTATATGAACTCTGATTTGCCAGCTTGAATACCCGCCGCTGGTGCCGTTCCGAGAAAAGTTCCCCTTTCCGAACATCCAGCGTCGTCCAGGTCCGGCCGCCGTCGTTGGAGCCCAGCAGGCGCCAGTCTTGCGGATCGCGTTGCGGGAAGTCGTTGGCCGAGGTCAGCGCATATTGCCGCACCACCCGCGTTGTGGGCTGCTCGCTCCGCGCTGCCGCCCCGTTCGATGCCCCCCAAGCAAACGCGCCCGCCCCGAGCCATACCAACAGAAAACGGAGCCTGCTCATAACAACTCTGCTAACCGCCGACGCTGGAACTCGTCAGGCTAGGAGGCGGGAGGGATTTGATCCGTCTTTCCAAGGGCATATCATGTGGCGATACACTGGACGACCTTCCATCTCGGTGTCCAGTGGAAAGCATCCGTTCTGCTCGGTTGGCACAATTTCCCCCCTATTTTGGCACGACGCGCCCGCGACGGGCGTTCCCAACTCGTGCAAGCTGTGTGGATATGAAGCTAAGACATCGCAAAGCATTTGCCAGGCTCGCCCGGCCACGAGGCTTCACCCTGATCGAGCTGCTGGTCGTGATCGCCATCATCGCCATCCTGGCGGCGTTGCTCCTGCCCGCATTGGGCAAGGCCAAGACAAGAGCGCAGGGCGTCACCTGCATGAACAACGCAAAGCAGCTCGCGCTGGCCTTCTTCTTGTACGCGGAGGATTTTACCGATTACTACCCTCCGAACCCGGACGACGGCACGAGCACTGCGGGGTACAACTGGTGTTCGGGGATTGTGTCGGGGGGGATGCCGGGGGATACTTCGCCGGTCGGGGCGCACACCTTTGATCCTGATATCCTGAGAAACCCGGATCAAACCCTCGTCGCGCCCTACGTCGCCAAGAACGTCGGCATCTTCCACTGCCCGGCGGACCCGCGGTCGGGGAAATACAATGGCGCAAATCTGTCGATGTACGGCAAGACTGTGCCCGCCGCACGGAGCGTTGCCCTTAATCAAGGGGTGGGCACTATTGACCCCGGCTTTGCTGCTGGGGGCGGCTCACATTCGGGCAAACCCACCATCCCCACCATGGGTCCCTGGCTGACGGGCACCCGCTATCAGAACAAGCATGACGACCCCTGGGCCACCTTTGGCAAAACCACCAGCTTCACCCGGGTCAGCCCAAGCGACATATTCCTGATGGTGGATGAAAGCCCCTGGAGCATTAACGACGGGGCTCTGGCCGTCTCCGCCGGCGTGGCCAAATGGGTGGATTACCCGGCCACATCCCACAACAATGCCTGTGGTTTCTCGTTTTGTGACGGGCGGGCTCTGGTGCACAAATGGAAGGGCACCTCCATGCAACTCAACGGGCCGGACCCTGGCGGTGGCCGATCCGTCCCCGCCGATGATCCGGACTGGCTCTGGTTGGTCGCGCATTCCACCATGAGGATGAAGTGACGAACGAGGAAGCTCCGCGCTACCGATTCGCCGCGAAACCGTGAATGTGCTTCTCACCCGAACGGAGGAAATGCCAGGAGTCAACGCCCACGTACTTGCAGGTTTGGCAAACGCTCAGAAGGACAAGGGAGTCTCGCACGGCCTCCTGCAAATCACATCGCCTTGCTATTTGCCGCCGCGAGTTTTTGGATCAGTTTGGAGGTAGAGCTCCGGGTTTGGCGGAATCTCGCCACGCAACATCCTGCCCGCCTGCCCTGTCAACCACAGGTAATGGTCGCTGGGCAGACCCTCGTATGTCAGGAATTTTGAGGGTGCGGTGTTCGTCGGTGTTTGGTTTGTGCATTTGAAGATGGCCGTGCTTTCGTCCATCTCATCGAACATGGCCACATAGATCATCTTTGCCTTTGCCTCTACGGCCCGGCTAAGCAAGCCCCAATAGAAACGCCCCTTTAACCGGGGAATCGCATCAAACGGATCACGACCCTTGGACAGATTATACCAACTGAACCCGGGATAGACACACGGGGCGTAATCCAGCTTCCGCTGCGCGCACCAGGCCATATCTGCCGATACTTGCGCACCATAGCGGTTTAGATCTCCATACAACCCGAGAGAAAAACGCCCCACCATCCACGGCATGACCACATCGGCCTTGGCCATGATTTCATGCAGGTAAGGATCTGAAACAGTATCCGCGGACAGGCTGCGGAAATACGCCGGAACCCCCAGCATCACGCTGCAGCCGCCGTATTGCGGATCGTTCTTGAGAAAATCCATGAGCTTCTCAATGCCGATTGTATGGATGTTGTAGTCCCGGTCGGGGAATCCCAATCCCCAGATGGTGACCAGCGGTTTGCCCCGATGATAGAGATACGTCTGATTCGTGCCTTGCGAAGTAAGCTTGAGTTCATCCACCAATTCCTTCCAATCCTGGATGATGGAGGAGCAGTCTTCGCCGCTGGCTTTCAAACCAGAGAGGTCATACATCACCGCGATGGCGCGCCCATGTTGTTGTGAAGCCTTGAGGGCATGCCCCAGAATCACCCGGCCCTCGCGGCGGCTGCGCTCGTTGCGCGTCACGTTAAAGAATCGCTGCATGAAAACCCCGTCAATTCCGTATTCCTGCATCCAGTGGAAGTGCAGATCCACTGTGCTCTCATCGTAGGAACTGAACACGCGCGCCGTGGAGCCATCCGACAGCTTGAAAGGCGTGGGGTAGGTTTGAGGATACTCCGCAACCTCGGGCCAACAATCAATCGTCGGGCTCTCAAAATTCCCTCCCCGGCAATAATGAACCCAGCCTCGTCCTGAGGAATCCCCCTCGGCACGGAACCATCCCTGATAGCCGCACATGACCCGGCCCTCGTAGGACAGGAAACGGGAAGCGGGCGAATGTTTCGTCGCGGCGGCGGCTGGACCCAAGGTCCAACCCGACAGCGCCAACAGCAGAAAGATTGATTTTGTATTCATTGGACGGGACCAAGGCTAGTTCATTCGCAAAACTCAGTATGACGAGTCCCGACCCACCGCAGTATCCCCGAAAGCGGGTAGGTCGTGCCCTCGTTTCGAACCGGGTCATGGCGGTGTGATGGGGATGGTGCTTTGGAGGGAAATTTCGCCGCGCAACATCTTGCCGGCTTGGTCGGCCAGCCGCAGATACCAGTCACTCGGGAGGTTTATGCCGTCAATGTTCAATGGCACAAATGTCCCCTGCGCCGGAAGTTGGGCGGCGGTCGGCGCCATCTTGAACATCGCAGTGCCTTCGTCCACTTCATCGAACATCGCGCCGTAAACCATCGTGCAGCCGGACCGGACGGCATTGTAGGCCTGCCGCCAGTAAAAGTTGCCGCCGTTGCGCGGGGTTTGGTTGTAAAGCCCGTTGTTCTGTAGGTTGGCCCACGAAAAGCCGGGGAAAATCACGGGCATGTAATCAATGCCGTGGCTTGTGCAATCGGCCAAGTCGGGCACGATGTAGTTGTTCCTGAAGTTGTCAGCTCCGCCAGTCGTGCTGTAGCGCCCGACCGACCAGGGGCTGATGACGTCGAACGAGCGGAACGCGCTGCTCCAGGCGGCATTGGTTTGAGCGTCCCCGGTCAAGGTCCGCCAATTGGTTGGCAGCCCGCCCATGACGGTGCAACCGGCGGCCTTGAACCAGTCAATGGCCTGCTGTGCCTGTTGAGGCGTGTCGGAGCGGCCCGAAAAACCAAAACCCCAGATGGCCACGACGGGTTTGCCGTTGTGGCGGAGGTAGGCGGGACTGTTGGTGACGCGCTGCGTGTTGACGAGATAGAGCCAGTCGTTGGTCAACTTGCTCACGAGCGTGTTCGTGGAATAACCGGAGATGTCATACATGATGGCGAACACACGTCCGTAGGTTTCAGCCCCCACCCGCACATTGACGGCCACCTGGTTGCGGAGGGCCGAAAGATTTCCACCGGGAAGGTCGCTAAGAAAACGTTGAAAGAAGACGCCGTCGAGATGATTGTCTCTCATCCATTTGAAATGGCGCACCACGGTCTTTTGTTTATAGGCGGAATAGAGCTTCGCGGGCGAGCCGTTTGAATAGGTCATGCTCGTGCTGAACAGCTCGTCCGCGTCCAACTCGGAGGTATCCGGCCAGAAATCAAAGTGGGCATTGGCGGCGTCCGGAGTGTTGTTGCCAAACCAATGCACCCACTTGTTATTCGCCGAACCATCCCCCGGGCAGGCAAACCATCCCTGGTATCCCATCATCAGCTTGCCGGTCAACGTGCTCGGATCAACCGTCAAGGCGAGCGCGAAGTATCGCTGCGCGGTGGCGTTCGGCAGCGTAACGGTGAATTGGTTGCTCACGATCTCGGGAACATTGGTAACGGTCTGCCAGTTGGGCGAAAACAGGCTTGTCGCGCATTGAAGTGACACCGCTGTGAAGGAGGTCGGCCAGTAGAGGGCGAAGTTCGTGCCCGCCGGGAAGATGCGCAGCGCGGGAACCGGCGGACTGGCTGGGACAATAGCCGAGATCTCAACCGGGGCGGAGACTGTGGTCGCGCCCTGATTGTCCCTCGCCACCGCGGTTAGCTGGTAGGCCCCGGAGGCCGGAATCGTCCAAAGCACACTATAGGGAGTGGAGGCAGTCTCGCCCACCTTGGTCAGGCCGGCGTAGAATTCGACCTTGGCGACGGTGCCATCAGAGTCCGAAGCCGAGGCAGTGATCTGCAGAGTGACAGGCGCGTCGGGAGAGGCAATGTTCGTGCCGTCCGTCGGACTTGTGATGCTCACTACCGGGTGGAGGTTGGTGTCCGAGCCACTGGCAGCCGGGGCCACGAAGTCCGTTGCCTTGGTAATGGCCAGGTTGTCCCACTGCGCTCCCGCCGGGAAGTACTTGGACGCCGCGCCTGTGCCGACCAGGCTGTCGTAAAAGATCCGCAGGGTAATATTCGTGCCGGTGGTGGAGGTGTTGAAGCTTCGGTAAATGAAGTATCCCAGATCGGCATTGGCATCAGAATAGGCCAAGGTCATTTGGGGTTCGCCGGTGGCGTCGTTCAGGTCGATGACCGTCGTCACATGGTTGGCCGCGTCGCCCAGGTTCCACAGGTAGGCGCTGAGCACGTAATCGGTGGCGGGCAGGAGCGTGAGCGTGCGCTGGTACTTGCAGACCGACGCGCCATTATTGACCAGAGCGCGCGCGACGACGCCGTTGTTGAACGGCACCATGTTGGTGCCCGGGTCGGCAAACATATCAGCCAACCGTGCCCAACCGGTGGGGAAAGGATGGGTGTTGGTGCTCGTGACCGTGCCCTGGGACTGGAAGTCGCCGTTAGCGACCAACTGCACGTTCTCAGTCCCGGGAATAATGGTGGAGAGCCGCAGCCTGGTCTGGGCTTCGGCCGGTTGCAGCCACATCCAGAGGAGACCGCCAAGGAGGAGCAAGCTACATCGCTTCATAAATCAACTGGCCAACAGGTCCGACAGTGCGAGCGTGCGCCAGGCTTGGCGTCCAACGCCACCATAGATTGTGGCCGTGACTTGCGAGCCGTTGACCTGCAGCACCGCGTACCCTGGGAGGTCTGCGTATTGAAACTGTTTCACGAACGGCGCCTCCGCCTCATAGACGGTCCGGCGCTGTTGTTCAGTGGCCGGGGAGAAGTTCGGCTCCACGGCCACCTGGTCCCCGTTGTAGTCCCTTACGCCTGAGAGCAGATGGTGGGGTCGGGGCTCGGGAGCGCTGATCACGCTGCTGACGCCAAGCTGGAGGAACCTGCCCCCGCCCGGAGTGGCGCGCACCAGCAGGTTGTATTTGTGGATGTGCCCGCTGAGAACGAAGACGTTCTGTTTTCCCAGCAACTCCAACAGCCGCTCTCGATTGGCCTTATCCCCTTCACTGGAAAAGATGTGCCAGGTCGCGCGCGCGCCGTAAGGCACCACGGGCGGATGGATCACGACGAAACAGTGCCGGGCCGTGCGCCGCGCCAGTTCCGCCTCCAGCCACGGAAGGCTCTCCTTGTCATAGGCGTCGAAGAAGCAAAAGAGCGCGTTACCGTACTCGATCCGGTACCGCGCTGCGGTCAGCCGGCTATCCCCACCAAAGACGGCTGCCTGTTGGCCCAGGAACGGGTGGAAGACGCTCTTGAATGCGTCAGCCGCCCCCGGGCCCGTGATATCGTGGTTGCCTTTGGTGAAGAAAAACGGCACGCCCAGGCGGGTTTCCCGCACAAAGGCCAGCGCGGCTGCGTCCAACTGCCGGGCCTGCTCGGCGCTGCCACACAGCCCCTCGACTAAATCCCCGACCTGCACCGTGAAGGGAACGGTCGTATCGGGCAACCTGTTCAGGTCGGCAATGGTCTCACGCACGGACGCGAAGAGCCGCGGCACGGTGTCAGTGGTGAGGGAACTGTATTCCCGCACTTGGCGCAGATCGTCGGGCTTCTCCCGTCCCAGCAACTCCAGGTCGTGGCAGCTCAGCTTGTCGTAATGCAGGTCACCCAATAGCGGGAAGGCAAAAGCCTCCTTGCTCGCGGCACGAACGGGCGGCGGCAGCAGGCTCAGGCCAGCCGTGCCCGCGAGCAACGTCTTAACAAATTCGCGCCGGGTCGTGGTTGTTCTCATGAGTCATGCCTTTGCCAATCTTCGGTGAAACTTCTTCGCGTACTCATTTATCAATCTTCCGTCGTTGTTAGGGTGAAACCGTCCGATAGAACATCGAATTGGTGCCCGGAGGCAAGGGAAGGGTGACTGTCACCGGCGCTCCCGTCGCGTTGGTGGTGGTGCCAGGCACGGTCGTCCACGAGGTGGGCGACAAACCTGGGGTGCCTTCGACGTGATAGGCGTGCCCCGTGGTCGTCTGATAGGTGAGTGTCGCATCGCCGCCGCTGACCGTTACTCCCGTAGCCACTTGTCGTGGCGGAGGGGGCAAGGAGGCGGTGAGCGTGGTCTTGCCCGGGTTGCGGGTGTTATAATCCCTAACGACTATGCCGGTCCCGCCAAGGGCGGTGATCCAGCCGTTGCTGATGTATGTATTGACGGTTGATGCTGCGTCGCCATTGATCAGCAACGTGCCGGCGGTAATGTCCAACAGGCCGTCGGCGGTCATCGCGATCGAGCCGACACTGAGAGTCCCTCCAGCGAGGGCGACCTGGCCCGTGCTGCCCGCATTAAGGGCGATGCCCAACTGGCCGGCCACGGTAAGTGAACCTCCGGTCATGTTAATCGTGCCCGCACCATGGAGTCCCACAAACAGGTCACCGCTGACACTGGCGGCTCCATTGCTGATGGCCAGAGTGCCGGCATTGCCAACGCCATACCCGAGAACCAGCCACCCCGCCGTGGCGAGGGAGCCACCGCTCATGTCAACACGGTCGGACGGGCTGACCAGATCGCCGACCACCAGGTTCTTCACCGAGGCCACGGTGCCGACACTGACAATCGGACCAAGTGGGGTGGCATTCGCGATCGTGGCCCGATTGGCCGCGCCGGGAACAACGCCGCCGCTCCAGTTGCCGCCCAGGCTCCAGGCCCGGCTCCCGCCACCATTGGTCCAGGTTCTGTCCGTGCCGGCGGGTGAAGCCCCCACCATGAGGTTTCCAAGACTGGTCACCTTGGCGCTGCTGGCCGGCATCTGTCCGGCAGTGGTATTGATGACATTGCCGATGAAGCCGGCGGTCGCCGCCGTGCCGATGGTCAGGAACGGTCTCCCCGCCGGCAGATTCTCGCGCAGATTACCGCCCAGGCTTTTCAGACTGGCGTTATTGAGCACCTTGAACGCGCCGATCTTGGCAGCCGGGGACAGGTGGAAAAGCTGGAGCCTGACGTCACCGCCATTGATGACGGCACTGTACGCGTGCGACCCCCAACCGGCAGAGCTGAACATCCTGAACGTGTCCGTCAGCGAGGCACCGGTTTGCAGGTAATACCCCTCGGTAGAATTGACCGTGACGATCTGCGAATTGATGGGATTCAATCCGCCGCTGCCGACATCGTCAATCTGCATGGCAACGGTACACTGATCAATGCCCATGCCAAGGCAATGGCCGGAGGGACCGAAGCCGCCCTCCTGGACGAGATGGAATCCCTTGGCGCCACCGAAGACAAAGTTCTCATGCAGCACCTCGTTGGTTGTATGGCCGAACCGGTAGGGGGTCGCATCCCGCCAGAGGATCTTATGGATGTTGTCCGACGTTCCGAGCGGAATACTGTCGTAGCGGCCTCCTTGATGAGTGTAGGCCGACGGGTTGAACTGGCAATTCTGGATCTGCCCGTCCACGGCGCCGTTGCCGACTTGAATCCCGGTCTTCAACGCCGTCGCGTATATGTAGTCAATGTAATGCCGGTCGCATCGGACCGTTGCCAGATCGAGCAACTGGTAGGGAATCGTCGCCGACAGGTTCAGGGCATAGATATCCGGACCCAGACCGCGGATCAGAAACGGATACGGCACCATGCCGTAATTCACCGTGTCCAGAGCGTCATAGATCTGCCCAGGGTAATGGAACGTGAACCCTTTGATGCCCGCGCCGGATTGGAGCTGGATGAACGGCGTCCCGGAGGCGTTGTTCCGGCCGGAATAGACGTTGAGCAGGCTGCCTTTGGTCTCGGTGCCGTGCGGGGTATCAAAAACACCCCTGAGTTCCACCCCCGTGGGTACCGTCAGCGTTCCGTTCAGACGGTAGTTGCCACCCGGCACGAATACGGTTCCGCCCCCACTCGTGGCCGCAGCGGCCAGCGCGGCCTGGAATGCTGCGGTATCATCGGTCACCCCATCCGCCAGGGCGTGGTAGGGTGCCTCGGTCACGACATACAGGTTCGTCCGGTCAGGCTGATAGGTTGTGGCCGGCTTCTTGTAGTCGTAGGCCGGCAGCGGATCGACCGCGAGCGGCGCATGGTTGATATTCACCGGATAGCTCGTCTTGGCGATAATCCGGGCACCGCCGACAAAACGATTGCCGAGGACGGAAGCGCCCCCCACCGAGCTGCCCAATTCGATATGGTTTGCGGGGGTGGCCGCGAAATCCGAGTTGATGACTGAGAGATAGCCGCCTTCGAGCCGGACGGTTCCCTGCTGGAGGTCGCAACTCATCATCAGAACCCGGGCGGTCCCCTCGCTGAAGACGGCGTCGTCAGTGGCGTTGATCGTGCAGGTATGGAACATGTCGGCCTCGCTGGCGGAGCCTCCCAGATACACGCCGGTCTCCGCCTGCTGAATATCGAAACGGGTGAACTGGTAACCGGCGTAGGCGCTGGCTTCGATATACACCCCGGTTTTACAACCCAGCAGATTGAACCCATACGACTGGCCGTTGGGATACTTGCCGTCAACGCGGCTCGGTCGCAGGGCGAGGCCGATGCTGTAACCTTCCACGGTCACATAGCACGAATACGACCAGTCAATGCGACGCACGATCATCCCGGTGCCGTGGTTGTAGATCCATGCTGCGTGCTCGTTGGCGGTCGGCGCGTTGGTCAGGCCGGAGCCCTTCCAATACTCCGGTGAGAAGTGGACGGTCTCGATGCGCCCGATGTCGGCCAGGCAATCGAACTCTATCCCGGTCTTCAGCGGTGTCCCATAGATGCCCCGCAGGAACGGCCGGGCGGTGGTGCCCTCCACGTAGGAGGTGAACCCGAAATAGGCGTTGACCAAGGTTACGTTCTCCACCGTGGCGCCACCTCCGTTCCCGAGCGTTGGCGGATAGGGCTGGATATCGTTTGGCAGTTGTTCCGGATACCAGATCGCAACGCCGTTCACGCCGGCACTGTTGTTTAGCTTGATGAACGGAGCCGCGTTTTCGTTGCCGCGGCCGGCATAGGCCTGCAGCACGGTTCCAACAATAGGGTGGCCGGCCTCCGGCTTCCGCCAGTCACCGCGCAGCGTCACCCCGGATGGGATACTCAAGTTCCCGTTAACTCGGTAGTTGCCCGCGGGCAGGAAGAGCGCCCCACCGCCCAGGTTGCCAAGCAGGACCAAGGCAGCCTGTATCTCATCGGTCACATCTGTCACCCCATTCCCTGCAATTCCGAAATCCGCCACGGCATCGAAGGGCGTGATGATCAGCTCATTGGTCGAATATTGGGCAGCGGCTACATGCCAGCTTGCGGACAGTTGACCCTCGATCGCTTTCACCGTTGTCTTGCCAGGGTTGCTGATGTCGTAATCATAAATTGGCGTGCCGCTCCCCCCGTAGCCCCGGATCTTTCCGGCGACGATGTAGTCACGGACCGCGCCCGAATAATCGCCCTGGATGACCATGGCCCCCAATTCGATGTCAACCACCGACGCCCCGCTGATGGACTGGGACGCGCTGAACTGACTCAGGTTGAGGACCCCGTTGCTTCGGATATTCAGGTAACCGGTCCCGGAGGACCATCCGAGGCCGAACTGCCCCGCGACATTGACGGTGCCTCCGTTAATAGCCAGCGTACCGACAGCGGGGGAAGTGAATCCGATCCACAGATGATCTCCGCAGGTCAACCGACCGCCGGGCTCAACGATCATCTGCGCGTTGCGATTGTAGCCTACTCCCGTCCATACGTTACTGGTGGTGAGGCTGCCCCCGCTCTGGACGCGAATCACTCCGCCGGCGCCATTGTCCCCCTGGACCAACTGATTGAATGCTCGGGCATCCGTCACGATACATTCCGCAGTATTGGCCACATTGAATACCGCTTTGGTCTCGCCGGGCGGGACCGGAACCGGGACACCGGTCGTCCAATTGCCAGCGTCATTCCAATTGCCCTGCGCCGGCGGCACGATGGGAGGCAAATGCCACGCGGGATTCCACACCGTGGCGGCATGGGTTGAACCGGCGGACAGCGCCAGCAGAGACGCCATCCGGAATATCCATTTCATTCCTGAAAACAAAGTAACCTCTTTCTTCCTGCCGCGCAGGAGCGGAGAACGGCCTGTAATCCTATCATCATTCGCACGGAGTGAGCGTGAATTGCGACTGCAAGCGAAGGTCGCGGTGAAACAGACCGGAGGAGGATGAGGGTGAGAAAGGCTTTCATGCGCCTGTAATTACTTCACCTCGGCGAAACGCATCCGCGCGACCACCGGGAAATGGTCACTGGGGAACTGGCCGTTGCGGGAGAAGGTGACGATCTCGGTGGAATCCGCCACCACGTCGCCCCGCGTGAGAATCCAGTCAATGCGTACGCCATTTCGCCTGACGGCCTGGAAGCCGTTGGACGTGTTGAGTCCATCACCCTTGCGCTCCTTGGCGGTCATCCACGTGTCGGCGAAGAAGCCGCCGGCGGTCAGGATCTTGTAGGCCTCGTTGGTGCCGCCGGCGGCGTTGAAATCGCCGGTGAGGATCAGCGGCAGCTTCGTGTCCAGCGCCGTCGCGCGTTCGCGCACCAGGGTGGCGGCCTTCTCGCGTGCCGCTTGGATCTGATCATCAAAGTGCGTGTTCCAGAGGAAGAACTCCTGCTTCGTCTGGCGATCGAGGAACTTGACCCAGGTGACCATGCGGCGGTTGCGGTTGCCCCAGGTGCTCGAAGCGATGACCTCCGGCGTGTCGGACAGCCAGAAGTGATCGTAAGCGAGAGGTTCCAGCCGCGCCTTGCGGTAGAACACCGCCATGAACTCGCCCCGGCTGCCGCCCTCGCGTCCCAACCCGATCCATTCGTAATCCGGTAAGTCGGAGGCGATGTCTTTTAATTGCGCGTAGAGACCCTCTTGCGTGCCGAAGACATCCGGGGCGATCTGCTGAATGACTTCCCGCACGAGCGGACGGCGCACTGGCCAGGCGTTCGGTGGATTGGGGCTGGCATATTTCAGGTTGTAAGTCATCACCGTCAAGGTGCCAGGTGCCGACGGATTGGTGGACTGCGCTGGTGTGGGAAGCGGGTGAAGCCCAGCGAGCGTGGCGGCCAGCAGGAGAACCCCGCCTCCGTGCCGGAAGACCGAGAGTTGTTTCATTCGGGATTCTGCGTTTGATGGTTTGCCAACAGCCAGAACATGCTGCTTTTCAGGATTGTAACTCAACCCGACACCATTTCCCCATGAGAAACTGTCCAATCAACCGAAAGCCCCTCTCCCCATCGGATGGGGAGAGGGT
>JBBQYD010000113.1:0-12052 GCA_038209025.1 Verrucomicrobiota bacterium
GGGAAGATTGTGAGTTGGAATGCGGGAGCGGAAGGCCTGTTTGGCTATGCGGAGGGGGAGGTTCTGGGCAAAGAGGTCGCGGCGGTGCTGGTTCCCCCTGAGCGGGTGGCGGAGGACGAGCGCTTGCTGGAAGAGGTGCGGCAGGGCAGGGTGTTCCACGCGGAAACGGTCCTGCGGCGCAAGGATGGCCAGCCAGTGGAGGTGTCGCTAACGGTTTCACCCATCAAGTCCGATGAAGGCGAGATCATAGGCGCTTCCTACGTGGCGCTGGATATCAGCGCCCGGCGCCAGGCGGAGCGCGATCTGGTCGAAAGCCGTGGGCGGTTTTCCAGCATCATCAGTTCAGCGATGGATGCGATTATCAGCGTGGATGAAGATCAACGGGTGACGATGTTCAACGCGGCGGCGGAGAGAATGTTCCAGTGCCCGGAAGCGGATGCCATCGGCCAATCTTTGGACAAGTTCATCCCCAGCCGGTTTCGCGAGGCTCACCACCAGCATCTGGAGGAGTTCGGCCGTACTGGGATGACCTCCCGAGCCATGGGCAGATTGCTTCCTCTCTGGGCTCTAAGAGCCCAAGGCGAGGAGTTTCCGATCGAGGCATCCATCTCCCAAAGCGCCGTGAATGGCCGGAAGACCTTCACCGTCATTCTTCGCGACATCACGGAGCGCAAACATGCGGAGGCACAGGCCCAACGCTTCAGTGCCGAACTTGAGCGCCGGGTGCAGGAGCGGACGGCGGCTTTGATGACCGCGAACCGGGAGATGGAATCGTTCACCTACTCGGTGGCGCACGACCTGCGTGCGCCGTTGCGGCATATTGACGCGTTCAGCGGCATTTTGGAGGAAGACTTCGGTTCGCAACTGCCTGAGGAAGCCCGGCAGTACCTGGCGAACATCCAGCGGGGCAGCCGGAATATGAGCCGGCTGGTGGATGATCTGCTGAACCTGGCCCGCGTGGGTCAGCAGGAGCTTGCCTACCAGGAGGTTTCCCTGGAAAGACTGGTCGGTGATGTCGTGCGCGAGTTGACCGCCGAGGCGCAGGGGCGAGCCATTGATTGGCGATTAGGGCGCCTGCCCAAGGTTAGAGGCGACACCGGCCTGCTGCGCCAGGTAATTTCGAACCTGCTCTGCAACGCGGTTAAATACACCCGGCCGAGATCCCCCGCCGTCATTGAGGTGGGCGCGGAGAAAATCGATGGTGAAGAACGTGTTTTCGTTAGGGACAACGGGGTTGGCTTCAACATGAATTACGTTGCGAAACTGTTTGGGGTTTTTCAGCGGCTGCACCGGGCGGAGGATTTCGAGGGCACGGGCGTGGGCCTGGCCATCGTGGACCGGGTGGTGCGCCGACACGGGGGGCGGGTTTGGGCGGAGGGTGTCCTTGGCCAGGGGGCCACGTTCTACTTCACCCTGCCAGCCGGCGAGGAGAGCCGCGCAGACCGTAATCCCATCGTTATCGCGGCTGCCCAAAAAACGGTGTAACATTGGCGCGTGCATGCGCGTCTTTATTCATGACTGCGCCGCCGCTTAGAGCGCGGCGCGAACTCTGTCATGAAGCTCATTTGGATTTTGCTGATGGCCTTAGGCTGCGCTTACCGCGCCGCCGCTGCCCCTGAAACAGCCCTTCCGAACCCGTTCGAGGCCGCTGAATACGCCATCAAAGCCACACCCTTGGACGAATGCGTGCTGGCGAGCCTTCGAAAGCTGGGTATCAAGCCCGCCGCCCCCTGCTCGGATGCCGTGTTCTTGCGCCGTGCGTGCCTGGACGTGACCGGAACCATGCCCACGTCTCGAGAGGCGAACGATTTTATTCTAAGCAAGAATCCCAGGAAACGGGAGGAACTGATCGACCGGTTGTTGGGCGGTGGTGACTTTGTGGACTATTGGACCCTCAAATGGTGTGACGTCTTGCGGGTAAAAGCCGAATTCCCGATCAACCTCTGGCCGAATGCGGCCCAGGCTTACCACCGTTGGATACACGATGCGGTGGGGCAAAACCTCCCTTACGATCAATTCGCGCGGGAATTACTGACGGCCAGCGGCAGCAATTTTCGGGTCCCCCCCGTGAACTTCTACCGGGCAATGCAGAACCGGGAGCCTCAGGGCACCGCCCAAACGGTGGCTCTGACTTTCATGGGTTCCCGAACTGATCGCTGGCCGGAGGAGCGCCTGAAAGGCCTGGCCGCCTTCTTCGCCCGGATCGGCACCAAGGAAACCTCGGAGTGGAAAGAGGAAATTATTTTCTTCGACCCCGCCATCAGCAATGCCTGGACCGGAGTATCCGGCCGTTTTCCCGACGGCACCACCGCCCGGCTCACCGGCGACCGGGACCCTCGCCAGGTTTTCGCCGATTGGCTGGTGAGTCCGCAGAACCCCTGGTTCACCCGTGCGATTGCGAACCGAACATGGGCGTGGCTCTTCGGGCGCGGCATTGTGCATGAGACTGATGACCTGCGTCCGGATAACCCGCCCGCCAACCCGGAGTTGCTGGCTTACCTGGAGAGGGAACTCGCTGGATCCCGCTACGATTTGCGGCATTTGCTGCGGCTTATCCTCAACTCCCGCACGTATCAGCAAGCCGCCGCACCTGCCGCTCCTCATCCCGAGGCGACAGCGCAGTTCGCGCATTACCCGATACGCCGGGTGGAAGCTGAAGTCCTGATCGACGCCTTAAACCAGATAACGGGCGGCACCGAGAAATATACCAGCGCCATTCCGGAGCCGTTCACCTACATGCCCGAAGGTTACCGCGCGGTGTGCCTGCCGGATGGCAGCATCAGCAGTTCGTTTCTTGAGTTGTTCGGCAAACCAGCCCGCGATACCGGAATGGAAGCTGAGCGGAACAACCGCGTGACGTCAGCGCAGCGTTTGCACCTGCTCAATTCCACCCACATTCAACGCAAGCTGGAGCAGGGCGGCAACCTGCAGGCCTTCATAAAGTCCGGCGGCGGCTACCGGCAGCTCGTGTCCGGGTTGTATCTGGCCATCCTGTCGCGGTTCCCCACCGAGCAGGAGATTCAAACCGCCTTGGATCATGCCCAATCCGGCGGCAGCCTGAAGAAAGAGGCCGCCCTGGATCTGGCGTGGGCGTTGATCAACAGCGCCGAGTTTCTGTTCAGACATTGAAAGGATGCCCCGATGAAAATTGATCTCCACACGGATGGCCGCCCGATGGTGCTTTCGAACCTCATGACCCGCCGTGAGGCGTTGCGCCGAGGTTTCTTGAGCGCGGCGGGCCTGGCGGTTGCGGGCAGCGCCGCCCTGCCAGCCTGGGGGGAAATCAAACCATCCCCCATTGCCAGGGGGAAGTCCGTGATCCAGATCTGGCTCTGGGGCGGCGCCTGCCACATCGACACGTTCGATCCCAAACCGGAGGCGGGCGCCGCTTTTTCCGGGCAGTTCGAAAAGCCGATTGAGACGAATGTCAGCGGCATTCGTATCAATGAGTTGCTGACCAACCTGGCCAAGCAGGCGGACAAATACTCGCTCATCCGCAGCCTGACGCATGGCGTGAACGCCCATGAGACGGCCGCTTACCTGGTGCAGACGGGACGGCAGCCGGGCGACCGGCAGGTTTATCCCTCCATGGGCGCGGTGGTGTCGCTATTCAAAGGATATGACGCCGGTTACCAGGGGTTGATTCCGCCGTACATCGTGTTGACGGAATTGCAGGGCCGGTTTTCTGAAGCCGGGTTTCTGGGGGCCAAATACAAGCCATTTTCCACCGGGGGCGACCCGGCTCAAACCCGTTTTGCCGTCGAGGGGGTGGTGGCGCCCGGCATGAGTGACAAACGCCAGAACGACCGGCGCGATTTGCTGCAAAAGCTTAACACCTTCGAGCGCATGATGGGCAAAGACCCGCTGCTGAACGCCGCCGCCGAATGCGAGACCCAGGCGTACGACCTGATCCTGGGCGACGCTGGGAAGGTATTTGATCTGGCCACCGAAAAGGACGAGGTGCGCGAGCGCTACGGGCGCAACACCTTTGGGCAGTCCTGCCTGATGGCGCGGCGGTTGGTGGAAAAGGGAGTGCCTTACATCACGATCAACTACAAAGGCTGGGATACGCACAAACAGCATTTTCAAACCATGCGGCGAAAACTGCCCGAGTTGGACAAGGGGCTGGCCTCCCTGCTGGACGACCTCTCCGCCCGCGGCTTGCTCAACAGCACCATTGTCTGGTGTTGCGGCGAGTTCGGGCGCACGCCAAAAGTCCTGTGGGAAGCGCCCTGGAACGGTGGGCGCAACCACTTCGGCAACGTCTTTTCAGCGCTCATCGCCGGGGGCGGCTTCAAAGGCGGACAGGTGTTGGGCGCGTCCGATGCCCGCGGCGAGGAGGTCAAGGATCGCCCGGTCTATCCCTGCGATTTGATAGGCACCATGTATGAGCAGTTGGGGATCAATACCAAGGCCAGGCTGCCGCACCCGCAGGGGCTGAATGTGCAGGTCACGCCGGAAGCCAAGGCGGGCACGGATTCGGGCGGGCGTCTCAAAGAATTGGTTTAAACCAGGATCCCACCATGAAATGTTTTGCGATTGGAGTTGCCGTGGCCGGGGCGATGGCGCTTTCCGCCTGGGGGCAGCAGCCGTTAGCCGGTCCCCACATCGGCTACGCTTATCCCGCCGGTGGATGCCGAGGCAGTTCCTTTGCCGTAACCGTTGGCGGCCAGTTTCTCGACGGTGTGACAAACGCGGTTTTCTCCCAGGGTGCCTTGGCGGCGACGGTGCTCCGCTATGAGAAGGTCATCAATCAGGGGCAGATCAATAAAATGCGCGATGAATTGCGGGAGTTGATGGAAAAGCGGAAGACCGTTGCCAGACAGGTCCGGACCCGGTCAGGAGGCAACGCGGCCCGCACCAACCTCCTTGTCTGGACCCAGGCTGACACCAGGGCATTGGCTGAAATCCAGCGCAAAATGGAGGCTTTCCAAAGACAGCCTTCGAGCCCCGCGATCGCGGACACCGTCATCATGCGGGTGAACATCGACTCCAACGCCACGCCTGGAAAATGTGAGCTGCGCCTGCGAACCACCCAGGGGCTTTCCAACCCGCTCGTCTTCTGCATCGGGACCTTGCCCGAAGTTTGCGAACCGCCGCCGGCCCAGGAAAACTTCGCCGGGCAATTTCGGAAAAGCCGGATCCTCAACGAGCAAACGCCCATCAAGTCACGGCCCGAAATCAGAATCACGCTGCCGACGGTCGTGAACGGGCAGGTTTACCCCAGCGAGGTGGACCGGTATCGCTTTTCCGCGAAAAAAGGGCAGCAACTCGTGGCGATGGTGAGCGCGCGGGACCTGGTGCCGTACCTCGCGGATGCCGTTCCGGGGTGGTTTCAAGCCACCGTGAGCCTGTATGACGCAAAGGGCAAAGAACTGGCCTACGCGGATGACTTCCGTTTCCAGCCGGACCCGGTGCTCCATTTTGAAATACCCACCGACGGGGAGTATGTCATCGAACTTAAGGATGCGATTTTTCGCGGGCGTGAAGATTTTGTTTATCGTCTGACTCTGGGGGAACTGCCCTACCTTACTGGCATTTTCCCGCTGGGTGGCAAAGCCGGAACGAGCACCGAGGTTCAATTAAGAGGCTGGAATCTGCCGCAGGATACCGTGACGAATTCATACCGTCAGGCGGGGACTTATCCGATTTCAGTTGGGAAAGGCGAACACCTTTCCAACGTGGCGCCATTCCTGGCCGACGAGTTGGATGAGACTTTTGACAAGGAGCCCAACAACAATGCCGCTCGGGCGCAGGTGGTGAAGCTCCCGGTAATCATCAATGGGCGAATCAATCACGCGGGCGACACAGACCTCTATCGGTTCGATGGCCAGGCTGGGGAGGAAATCGTGGTGGAAGTCGTGGCGCGGCGTTTGATGTCTCCCTTGGATTCGACCATCCGTCTCACGGATGGCACCGGCAATCAGGTGGCCTTCAACGACGATTGCCAGGACCGGTCCGCGGGTCTGGAAACCCATCATGCGGATTCTTTCCTGCGCGCCCGACTGCCCGCCACGGGCAGCTATTCGGTGCAGATCGCTGATGCCCAGCGGCAGGGAGGAGAGGAGTATGCCTACCGGCTGCGAATCGCGGCGCCCCGGCCCGATTTCGAGCTGCGGATTGTGCCAGCCAGTATTAACGGACGCGCCGGGCTATGCTACCCGGTCACCTGTTACGCCATTCGCAAGGATGGTTTCAAAGGTGAGATCAAGCTCTCGCTCCTGGATGCGCCCCCGGGGTTCAGCCTGGCGGGGGGGGTAATCCCGGAAGGTCAGGACCAGATTCGGGCCACGCTGGGTTTCCCGGCGGCCCCCATGGCTGAGCCAACGAATCTGGTGGTCCAGGGCCGTGCCACCGCCGGCGGCCAGACCATTGTGCGCAAGGCACTCGCCGCCGAAGATATGATGCAGGCCTTCTATTACCGGCACCTGGTGACCGCAGCCGATCTCAGCGTGTTTGCCGGGGGGAGGTCGTGGATGAGGAATCCTCTCCAGGTGGCGAGCCGACAGCCACTCAAAATCCCGGTCGGCGGCACCGTGAGCGTTGCGCTGGCCGGGCCGACGTGGGGGTTTGCGGACCGTGTTCAATTGGAGTTGAGCCAGCCTCCGGAAGGAATTGAGATCGACAAGATTTCATCCGTGCGGGATCGGGCGGAAATTGTGTTTAAGGGCGATGCCAAACTAAAACCTGGCCTCAAGGGCAATCTTATCGTGGACATCCTGCCGGGCAAGAACGCCGGCGCCGGCGCGAAAGGCAAAGCCGCCGCCAACCGGGGCAGGGTGGTGGTGGGCTCCCAGCCAGCCATCCCGTTCGAAGTGGTGCGGTAGCATTCATGGGGGCTGGCACTGGTTGCTTGTCCGTTGCATAAGTGTTGCTGCTTATCCTGGCTGCGGGCCGGGAAAAAGAAACTGGGCGGTAATCTAACGGCTTCCAAGGCAGTCATTTGTGGTTATCTATTAGAAATTGACACACTCACTAGTAGTGTTAGTTTACTAGGCGGGCCCGTCACGCATGAGTTGCCACTCTGGTCTCTCGGCGGTCTGGGCAGGCATCAATTTGATCATGAGCGATACAGCATCCCCCCCCGAGGCGGTCGGCGGGAAATCCAATACTGCCAGCATTTCCGAAGCGGTGATTCGCATCGCCGGTGACTCTCAGGATGGCATTCAGGCCATCGGCGGATTTCTGGCCCGGCTGGCCGGCCGCAGCGAACAGGACGTCATGACCTTCATGACCATCCCATCCACGATTTCGGGCGGTCCTTCCATTTTCCAGGTGCGGATCGGTTCCGGAGAGGTCTTGAGCGCGGGAGACGAGGCGGATGTGCTGCTGGCCTTTTATCAGCACTCCTATGAGGACCACCTCGACTCGCTCAAGAAGCGGGGCATCGTGCTGTACGACTCGGACCACGTGGAACCCAGGCCGGAATGGAAGGCGGATTACAACCATGTGGGGATTCCGATTTCCAGCCTTACCATTGAGGCGATCGGAGGCACGGGCAAGGACAAAGGGAAGAACATATTCGCCCTGGGATTGCTGGCGCGGATGTTCGCACTGAACGTTTCCAAGCTCGAGCAGCTCATTACGGAACGGTTCACCGGGAAGGACCCGGGCGTGTTGCGGAACGCCCTGATGGCGTTTCATTCCGGGCAAAATTACTCGTTGGGGAATGTGGTGGAAACTTTCCGTTTCGTGGAGAGCCAGCGGAAGGATTCCAGGCAGGTCGTCATGAACGGCAACGAAGCCCTGGCCTATGGGGTGATCGCCGCTGGCGTGCGCTTCGGCGCCGCCTATCCGATTACTCCCTGGTCGGATGTCATGGAGATTCTGCGGCGGGAGTTGCCCAAGTACGGCGGCACCTTTGTCCAGTGCGAAGATGAGATAGCCTCGATTTCCCTGGCGCTTGGTTCTGGTTACGCCGGCAAAGTGGCTGTCACGGGGTCGAGCGGTCCCGGCATTTCTCTCAAAACCGAGGCCATCGGCTGGGGGGTCATGGCCGAGGTGCCCCTGGTCATCATTAACGTGCAGCGCGGCGGGCCCTCCACCGGCCTGCCCACGCAAGTCGAGCAATCGGATCTGAACCTGGCCTGCCACGGCGGCCATGGGGATTCCCCGCGCATCGTGCTGGCGCCCGGCAACGTGGAGGAATGTTTTTACATGGCGATAGAGGCGGTGAACATCGCCCGGAAGTATAACGTGCCGGTCATCCTGCTGAGCGACCAGGCGATTGCCACGCGCATCGAGGCTTTTGCGGAGCCCAACCTCGAGAGGCTTTGCCAGGATATTTCCCCGGACCTCACCCCGGTGCCCACGTACAAGCCTTATGACCTTTCCGCTTTGGAGGGAACAACGCCCCGGGTGGTGCCGGGGACGCGAATCCTGGACGGCAAGTATCCCATAGCCTGCGGCCTGGAACACGACGAATACGGCCATCCAAGCGCCTCGCCAAAGATGCATGCGCAGATGAACGCCAGGCGCCGCCGCAAACTGCAGGCCTTCGCCGCCACGCTTTCAACGCCCAAGACCTACGGCCCGCCGGAGGGCAATGTGCTGCTGGTTGGCTGGGGTTCCACTCGCGGCCCCCTTCAGGAAGCGGTGGACCGCGCCCGCGCCGCCGGGGACAGCGTGTCCGCCTTGCACATCAAGTATATCAATCCGCTGCCGCCCGGACTGGAGAACGTATTTGCCGGGTTCAACAAGGTGTTTGTGGTGGAAATGAACGACGAAGGCCTCTATGGCTACGGCCAGCTCGCCGCGGTGCTGCGCGCGCGCTTCTGCGATCCCAAGATTCGCGGCATCAACAAGACCGACGGGCTTACCTTCAAGGTGAAGGAGATCCTCGAGCGGGCCAAAGCGGACGTGGCCGCCGGCATGAACAAATTATAAATCCATCTGGCAACCGAGAGAATCTATGAGCAGTCCCGCTATTCCCCTGGAAACAACCGCCACCGCCACGCCGGTGGCGGAGGAGCGCAAGCCGCTTGGTAAAAAAGAAATCGCTTCGGATCACCCCACGTGGTGCCCCGGTTGCGGGGATTTTGCCGTGCTGGCGCTCTACTTCAAGATGATCGAGCGTCGCAAGCTGTGGCAGGAAAAGATCACCACCATCTCGGGCATCGGCTGCTCCAGCCGGTTTCCCTATTTTGTTCAGGCCCATGGCGCTCATTTCATCCATGGCCGCGCGCTGTCGTTCGCCAGCGGCATTTCCCTCTCACGTCCCGATCTCCATGTCTTCGTGTTCGGCGGGGATGGAGACGCTTTCTCCATCGGCGGCAATCATTTTACGCACACCGCGCGCAAGAACATCAAACTCACCTACGTGGTGATGGACAACTGGGTGTATGGTTTGACCAAGAAACAGACCTCGCCCACCTCGCCGCTCGGGTTCAAGAGCAAAACCGACATCTGGGGCGCGGTCGATTACCCGATCAACCCGATGAAACAAGCCATCGCTGCGGGTGCGACGTTCGTGGCGCGCACCACCCATTCCAACCCCAACCATGTGCTCCAGATGATGGAAGCCGCCGCTGATCACGATGGCTTCGGCTTCATCGAGTGCCTGAGCGAGTGCGTGGAGTTTTACGACGGCGCCTTCGACGCCTCGAATCCCCGCAAGGGCGGGCAGTTCAACCTGGTTCCGGCGGATCACGATGCCACCGATGAACAAGCCGCCTACAAGCTGGCGGATGAGCCGTTCCCCGGTTATTTCGGCATTTTCCGCCAGGTGAACAAGCCTACCAAGAACGCCCGTGAAGCCGCGGTGAACGCGGCGGCTGGCGAGAAGTTCAAGGGACTCAAAGACTGGCAGATTCTGCAAAAGACCTTTGAGCGCATGCGTTGACCCGAATGATTCGTCAGGGCCCGTCGCCTGCCCGGTAGATAGTCGCGGCCTCGCGCCTCGGCCTCCGCCAGGACGCCTTCCTGGCCAAAGGCACAATCACCCCGCAGCAGGGTGGGCTGGGCGTGGCAGATGTATGCGGACGACCCGTCGGATTGGTAGCGAGGTTCCGTTGAGCGACCCTGAGCGGGACCGAAACGCCATAGCTTTGTCCCGAGGAATTCCACGCCCCCTCGATTCGTGCCATCTTTGTATATGGTAAAAAGCCTGCCCGTCCCACCCGGCCGACTCGGCTATATCATCCTCCGCATCAACAGGCGTAATATCGATGAGGAACTTCCCGTCCTCATAGTAACCGCTGATCTCAAGGGAATTCGTCCGCTGTGGTCCTCCGACCCACATTCTTACATCATCAATCTGCCCCGACATTGTCCATCGGCCTTGCAGGTAGCCTTGCGCGCTGGATGCCGCCACGGTGCAGAGCAGAACGGCAAAAACCTGCATACTCGCAGCAAGGAGACTCAGAGCGGCCACAGAGCAACCAAATTGCCGATGTTTCCGCTTTAGATAGTCCGGTGTTTTGTCACCCAGAGAAGCACCGGGAATACAATGAAAAAGGCAAGGGTTGCAGCTACAATCTTCCGTTTCGTTTTGGTGACCTTCGCAACGGGCGGACGATCTCCCACCGCTGCATATACTTTGATCTTTGCATCCTTTTCCTTCAAAGCATCTAAGTGAACTGTGCCATTAGTTGTTGCGTATGCCACCCCGGTTTTGAGCGAACCTTGTTCGCGAGGCCGCCTGTCCACGACCTGCGCCATTCGCGGGATCGCCGCATCCGCAGTCGAGAAATCTGATTTACTCACAGAGTTCGCAGTAAACGCATACCTCACTTCGGAAAGAGGCTCTTCCAACTTACCGCCACGGATGGTTGCTTTCTTAACCGCAGCAGCGAAACTGACAGGCACCTTGAGCCCGCCAAGGTTTGTCCAATCCTTCACCTCAAAGCTGCCTTTTTGCAGCACGATCCGTTTCACATCATCAATGTTCGTGATACTGAACGACTCCTCATACCGGCTAAACCCACTGCGCCAAAATTGTTCTGCTCGGCAGGTCGGGGTGACGCTTGGCTGGTTGGATAGTTCGAAATGCCTGCCATCTCCAAATACTGAAATCCAATTAGTGGCATCAACACGCAAGAACTCCCGGTTACCTTCCACCATGAGCCATAAGGGGGCAAGCTTGCTTACTTTGGGAGCTGGAAGTCTGTATGAGCTAACCCAGACTGAGCCGTCATTCCATGCGCGCGTCCTCGGGCGGTCTGTTACCCCACCGCTTGAGCTGGGCCTGTATTGGACACACGTGAAAGCTTGGGGTCCCGTCCCAATTGAATGAGGTGACTGGAAAATCGGATCCGCTGACCTTAGAAGCTATTCTCAGCTTTTCGCCGCTCTTCATGACCTCACAATCCAAGCTTTCAACGTAGTCTGGACTGGTTTTGCCATTGGCAAAGAACTGGTATTCCATCACACCTGATATCCGGTAATCGTCAGGGCTGAGGCCTCCACTTAGATTCGCCCCCTGGCTGTCGGTCAGGATCAGAGTCGCGAGGACTGCTCCACGCAAGCATGGCGGGGATATGAGAGCATCATTTCGGGGCTTCCCGCAACCAGCTACGAACATTGTATAGCTTCCCATGACCAAATACCCCAGCAAGTAGAGCATGGATTTATCCGCCGTTGCGTCCTTCAGGTGCAGAACCCCGGCCAGCGAGCCCATGCACCCGCAAGGTTGATGCCAGTCCATGGCCCACAGGCCAATGCGGTAAATGACGAATAGCGTGCTTAACCATGCAGCTAATAGAAGTCTGCTGCGCAGCGGAAACCGCTTCCATACACATAGCGCGGCAATAATCAATTCAAAGCTCCCGACCAGAGGAAGCAACACCCGGAAAGGAATGCCAACAATAGGGTCGGCAGTTGTTAGAATTTGGGCCGTGCCAAAGGCGCTGGAAATCGTGCCCAACCCGGTAAGCACAAGGATTGCGGCGGCAGACCAGAGGAACCCAATGGAAATCTGGCTCTGTAGCAGAATTTGTGGGTGATTTCATGGTGAAGAGTGCTTTTCGCGCGATGGATGTATAGCCGAGCGGGCCGGTGGACAGCGAGTCGCGCTGACAATAGAGAGAGTGGTGGACATTCGACCGCAGGCGCG
>JBBQYD010000114.1:0-12037 GCA_038209025.1 Verrucomicrobiota bacterium
GGACGTCTCCGGTCTGTGTGGCCGGGCCGGTTGCTCCTGCCCCTGACGGGTTGGCGGTCATGCTTTCCAAACTGCGCCTCCGGCTGGGCGGTGGCAACCAAAAAAACACCCGTGCGGTGGGTCGGACAAAGCAAAACCGGAGCGGGCGCCCGGTGGGGCGTCGGTTCAGGAACAGGTCCAGGAGGTCATGCGGGTGAAGCACTATTCCATCCGAACGGAGCGCTCATATGTCGTCTGGTTGAAGACCATAGTCCAGCCGTGATTCACCATTTTTCCACGGGCCCCTTGGGCACGTGGATTTGGGCCGGCGCCGGGCCGCCGGGTTGCATGAACGAGGCCACCATGGGCGAGGGACGAAACTTCGGCTTCAGCTCGCCATGCTCGTCCAGGAATTGGGTCCGCCAGCGTCGGAAATCGGCCAGCACGGCGTCGAATTCAGCCCGCGAGGAAATGCGCACCACTCGTTTATTGAACTCGTTGGCCGGCCCGAACCGTTTGGCATACCAGGGGGCGATTTTCCGGAACATGCGGCAGCCATGTTCCTCGCCAAACACTTCGACCATCAGGTCGAAATGCCGGCGGAGGATCCGCACGCGCTCGTCAAACGCCGGCTCGGGCGGCAGCACCCCCGTATCGAGATACCGGCGGGTGTGGCTGAATATCCAGGGATTGTAGAAGGCGCCGCGCCCGATGCTCACCCCGGCGCACCCGGTCTCGGACAACAGATGAGCGGCGGCTTCAGGGGTGGTGACATCGCCATTGCCAATCACCGGCATGGTCTTCACCGCCCGCACCACCGCGGCGATGCCCCGGAGGTTAATCGTTCCCGAAAAGCCCTGCTCGCGAGTGCGGCCATGGACAAAAACCGCCGCGACCCCCACGTCCTCCAGCGCCCGCGCCAGGTCCGGCGCCGTGATGTTTTCATCGTCCCAGCCCAGCCGCATTTTGGCGGTCACCGGGATGCGCACGGCATCGACCATGCCTTTGACCAGCGCCGCCGTTTTCGCCAACTCGGTCATCATGGCCGAGCCGCCGCCCACCCGGCACACCTTGCGCACGGGACAGCCCATGTTGATGTCCACGGAATCGATCCCCAGCGATTCCACCACCATGGCCGCGTCCCGCATTTCCTCCGGCACCGACCCAAACAACTGGACGGCAAGGGGGCGGTCGGCGGGCGCGGTCTCGATCAGCTTGAACGCTTTTTCGCGGCGCTCCAGCAGGGAACGGGCGTTCACCAGGTCGGTGGTCGCCAGCCCCAAGCCCCCCAATTCACGCAAGGTCAGCCGAAAGGGCAGGCTCGTGTAACCCGCCAGCGGCGATAGAAATAAATTTGAGCTCAGCGTGAGCGACCCGATGCGCATTGAGGAGAGGATACGACATTTTACCGGCGATGAACAGGCGGGAACCCGCGGTTTCCCGCGCCGATGCCGCCGCCTGGCCCGCCGCGAACCGAAACCCGTGCTGGACTTGGGCGCTGGTTTCCGGCATACGATTGTCAATGAAACTCAGCTTCCTTTGCCTGCTTCTGGGCGCCACCGCGGCCCTTTCGGCCGAGACAGTGTATCTGGACAGCCTCGACCTCTCCAAAATCCGGCAGGGGTGGGGCCAGCCGCAAGTGAACCGCTCCATGCGGGAAACCCCGCTTTCCATCGGCGGGGTGAAATTTGAGCGCGGCGTGGGCACGCACGCTTCGAGCTTTCTATGGGTGGACCTCGCGGGCGGGAGCGAGAAGTTCTCGGCCAAAGTGGGGTTGGATGACTCCGCGAACGGCGCCGGGACGGTCATCTTCCGCATCATGGTCGATGGCCGGCGCATGTTCGATTCCGGGGTGATGAAGCCCGGCGCCAAACCGAAGGACGTGGACCTGGCCTTGGCTGGCCGCAAACGACTGCTTTTGCAGGTGCTCGATGCGGGGGATGGCGTGGCCTTTGACCATGCGGACTGGGCGGACGCGAAATTCATCGTCAGTGGCGCCGCCCCCACCACCATGGTGATGCCCGCCGAGGAAAAGGTCATTCTGACGCCGAAACCCGGCCCGGCGCCGCGGCTCACCGGCCCCACCATTTACGGAGCGCGGCCCGGCAACCCATTCCTGTATCGCATTCCGGCTCAGGGAACCCGGCCTCTCCGTTTTTCAGCCAAAGGCCTGCCTGCCAGCTTGAAGCTGAATGCGGACACCGGCATCATCACCGGCACAACCCCCGCCAAAGGCGAATACCAGGTCACTTTGAAAGCCCGGAACCAGCACGGAAAAGATTCCCGGCTGCTCCGCATTCGCGCGGGCGACACGCTGGCGTTAACGCCGCCCATGGGCTGGAACCACTGGTACGCCCATTACAGCCGAATCACTGACCCGATGATGCGGGAAGCCGCCGATCTGATGATCTCCAGCGGCATGGCGGAGGTGGGCTACCAGTTCGTGAACATTGACGATTGCTGGATGAACGCTCCCAAACACAGTGACCCCAAGCGGGTCGGGCCGGCGCGCGACCCGCAAGGGCGCATCCTCCCCAATACCTACTTTCCGGATATGAAGGGGCTGGCGGATTATATCCATGCCAAAGGCTTGAAGGCCGGGCTTTACACCTCGCCCGGCTCACTGACCTGCGCCGGGTTCACCGGGGCCTTCGGTCACGAAGAGATGGATGCCCGCACCTTCGCGGAATGGGGCTATGACTTTCTAAAACATGACTGGTGTTCCTACGGCCGCGTGGCCTCCGGTGAGCAACCGTCCACGAACATTCCCACCTGGGGCAAAGGGGCGCCCCGGGACGTTTCGGTCTATAAATTCCCCTACCAGGTCATGGGCGATCTCCTCAAAAAGCAACCGCGGGATATTGTTTACAACCTCTGCCAATACGGCATGGGGAACGTGTGGGAATGGGGTGAGGAAGTGGGCGCCCAATGCTGGCGAACCGCCGGCGATTTGGGATTCGAACTGGACCGCATCTTTGAGGTGGCGCTGAAGAATGCCGAACACCGCGCGTGGTCCAGGCCGGGTGCCTGGAACGATCCAGATTACATCCAGATCGGCTATATTGGCAACGCCCGCGGCGGCGGGTTGCCCGCGCCTTGCCCCATCACCGGCAATGAACAGTATTCCTACATGGCACTCTGGGCTTTGATGGCGTCCCCCATCTTCTTCAGCGGCGACATGACCCGCCTGGACGACTTCACCCTCAACGTCCTGTGCAACCCGGAGGTGATTGACATTAACCAGGACGCGCTCGGCCAATCCGGGGCTATTTCCATGGTCACGGAGGACACGTTCATCATGGTCAAAGAAATGGAGGATGGTTCGAAGGCGGCCGGGCTGTTTAATCGCGGTGAATTTCCCGCCCAAGTGGTGGCCGCCTGGCCCGTCATGGGGCTGCAAGGGCCGCAAACGGCGCGCGACGTGTGGCGGCAGAAAAACCTGGGCACCTTCAACCGGGAGTTTCAGACAACGGTGCCCCGTCACGGGGTGGTTCTCCTGAGACTGCAGCCCGCCAAAAAGCAGGCGCGCGGGCCGGGCCGGTGATGGGGCTCAGCCGATGGGCAGGCCCACCAACCGGCCAATGACCACCCAGGTGAGGTCAGTGGCCGAGCCGATCAACCGCGTCACGAAGGGAATTTGCAGGACAATGATCAGCGCGAATATTCCGAATTGCGCGACCCGGTGGTAGGTTTCGTAGCTGATGTTGAACAGCGCCCGCACAACCTGCGACCCATCCAGCGGCGGAATCGGCAGCAAATTGAAGAAACAGAGAACCAGGCTCAAACGGGCCAGGTCGGCGAACAAACCAACGGCTGCCGGCGAGTTCGCCAGCACGCCGACGCGCGCGAGGATCATGAGCAAAATGGCCAGGACGACATTCATCCCCGGTCCGGCGAGCGTGACCAGGATGTCATCCCGGGTTTTGTGACGCAGGTTGTACGGATTCACCGGCACCGGTTTGGCCCAGCCCACCAGAAACCGGCCCACGGGAGAGAAAAAAATCATGATCAACGGCAGAATGACCGTTCCGATCAGGTCGATGTGGACCAATGGGTTCAAGCTTACCCGGCCCTGCAACCGCGCCGTGTCGTCGCCACACTTCGAGGCCATCCAGGCGTGGCCGAACTCGTGGAACGTCAGGAGCACCACCAGGCCCAGGTAAAGAATGACGCCGTCGATTAGAGTTTTTGCATCCATCCGCCCGCAGCATAGGCGAATCGCCCGGAGTCGTAAATGGATTCCCTTGGACTACGGGCCCAGGTCATGACCGGAAAATGCTGGACGGCGCCCGTGCCCGCCAATGGACTTATTTATTGCCGGAATTCGGTGGGAGACATTGTGGGCGTGGACGTGCGTAAATAAAGCGATATGAACCGGCGACGATGACGAATCTCAAGGATGGTTCCACCGGGGACTGCATCGCCCAGACGGATGCGCGCTTGCGGAACTGGTACGACAACCGGGAGTTGGTGCGGTCACCAGAACTCACATACAGCGTGCTCTTTGCGGTGCCTCCCAGCCGATTGCCGCCCATGGTTGACGACCGGCCGGAACGGTGGATACGTCAGGTGCCGGGCGCAACCTCGTCGGACGACCAGCCCACCGTCATGCTGTTGGCGGGTCAGTTCTGGGGCGACATGCCTGGCACCTACTGGGCTCGCTGGGGCCGCTATGCCGCCGAGGAAAACTCCGTGGGCCTGCCCGCCCGGTTGCGGTTGGACCCCAATACGAGGTTTGTCAGCCTGGCAATCACAAATCATCAGATCATCGGCCAGTTCGTTGACGGCACGGTGCTCAACAAGTTCCTGGGGACTCTCGAAAGCGAGGGAGCAATCGAGGTGGGAAATCCGCTGGAGATCCGGGGTGGGGTGGCCAGCCACGGGACGATTCGCATACGCCGGGGGTTGATCGCCCCGGCCGAGAATCCGGCCGAGAGCGGTTTTGTCAGGAGCTGGCTCCAATTGGAGGGACCGGCGCTATCAGCGTTGGGGGGTACCATCACGTTGGAGCATGAATCGGCATCGCTGGAGTTCGGCTCCCAGACCAAGGCCGTCGCGGAGAATCTGCTGATCCGGGGGCAGGGAACCCTCAACGTGCGGTTCCTTGACGGGGAGGTGAAGCTCGGGGAGCCCGGGAACAGCTTCACCCTCCTGGGCGAGTTGGATCATGGCCGGATGCAAATCGGGCCTTCCGTGCAGATCCAGGTGACCGAAGGCGGTTTCTACAACGGCGGGGTGATCGAGCTTATCGGCCCCGCCACCCGGGTCGGGACTCCGGGATGGCTCGGACCCAACAACCACGATATGCGTACGACCATTGCGGGCTCCGGCAGGCTGGAGGTTAAGGATGGAGCGATCCTCGAGTTGGTGGCGGGATACCACGCGCCTGACTATTGGCGCCGCTGGTCCGTAGTCATAGAGAACGACCTGGACATCAGTCCCGAGGGCACGCTGCACACAGTCCCCTTTACCGGACCATCCGGGTCGTGGGATTCCCCGGTGGAGATCCGCGGAGCCCTGGTCAACCGGGGCCGGATTCAGCTCGATCGCTCCCTCCTGGCTTCGGGGAATGTGGACAATACCGGAACCATCGTGATCAAGGACGTTGAGTTTAACCTGAACGGAGGCCAAACGGCCAGCTTGGGCGGGAGCGTGCAATTGGAGAATGCCGCCCTTCGCACCACTGGCGGTTCGGCGATCGCCGCAAACAACCTCCGGGTGACGGGCAGCGGAACGTTCGATGCCCGGCTCGACTTCGGCACGGCCACGCTGGGCGCGAGCAACAACTGGTTTCAGTTGACGCCTCAGGTCGGCGCCGGGGCGCACCTGCTGGTTGACGGGGGAACGCGTTGCCTGGTGCCCGAGTCGGGTCTGCTCAACGAAGGAGTCATCGCGCTGTCGGGCGCGGACACCGTGCTGGGGACTCCGAACTGGCTTGGCGCGAACAACCATGACATGCGCACGACGATTTCCGGCCGGGGGACGCTGCGGGTCCAGGACGGCGCGGTGCTTGAACTAACGGCGGGATGGCACTCGCCTGACTATTGGCGCCGCTGGTCCGTAGTCATAGAGAATGACGTGGTTATCGGTCCCGGGGGCACGCTGCACACAGTCCCCTTTACCGGACCGTCCGGGTCGTGGGATTCCCCGGTGGAAATTCATGGAAGACTGGTGAACAATGGCAAAATCATACTTGAGCGTACGCTGCTGGTTGAGGGCCAGGTGCAGAACTCCGGCAGACTTGAGGTCAATGCCCCGCTGCAGACGACCAACCGCGTGGTGAACAGCGGCGAGCTGGTGCTCAACGCCCCGCTGTCTGCGCCGGAACTGGTCTCCGAGGGCGGCTCCATCCTGGTGAGCCAATTGACGATAGGCGCCGGCGAGCGGTTCTCCGGCAACGCCACCATTAACGGAAACCTGGCGAACCACGGCGTGGTGAGCCCCGGCCAGTCACCGGGGTTGATCGAAATTACCGGCAACTACAGTCAGACCGGTGAGCTCGTCGCTGAAGTGCGTGGAGCGGCAAATCAGGACTTCGACCGCTTGACCGTTGGTGGTCAGGCGCAGCTTGGAGGGAAGTTGCAGGTGCGCTTGCTGCCCGGCGCCAACTTCGCCTCGGGCGCCGTCTTCGACATCATCAAGGGGGCGGCGGTGTCGGGCACCTTTGATCCCGTGCTCCTGCCCGTCATCCATGGCTCCCCGCTGTTTGATTTGAGCTATGGACCGGACTTTGTCCGGTTGACGGCCCTCCAAGCCGCCCCGCCGCCGCCCGCGCTGATCATACCCGCTCAGAACCTTGCCGAGATTGGCACCCAGGGGCTTCGCCTCCAGATCCAGAACCTTGCGAATGGCCCGTTCGTGGTGGAGTTTTCCAGCGATCTGCAGCATTGGGAGCCGGTGCTTGCCTTGCCTGATGGAGCACTGCCAGCGGAGCTTCTGATGCTGCACACCAACAACGGAGCCATGGGATTCTACCGGGGAATCCAACCGCCGTGATGCTGCATCGCACCGGTTAAACACGGGAAATCCTCCTTGCCCGCCGCCCTGGCGTTGGCATCCCCGGCCGTTGACTCAGCTTGGACTTTGTCAGTGCCGTTGGGGCTGGCACCATGACTGGCATCCAACGGTTGGGGAGCAAATGCCCCGGTGGCCTCGCGCGTCGAGTGTGCCTAGTTCTTTACAGCATAGCGTCACGTGGTATAAGTAGAGCTAGTAGGCTTCCATTCCGGAAGCCCCGGTAAAACAGCATGATCAGCCGTTTTCTTGGCAGCCTCGTGGCGGTGCTGTCGCTGGCACCGCTCGCAGCACCCGCCCAGTGGGTGGCAGTGGATACCAACTACCCGCAACTGGCCGAGGACGGGCGCTACGTGCGGGCAGCTACCTTCGATTCTTTCGGACGCGCCATTATCGGCGGCAACTTCACCAACTTTGGCGGCCTCGGGCTTTCGAACATCGCGCGAATAGACTCAGATGGAACCGTCGATGGCGCGTTTCGTCCCGCCGTTAGTGATCCGGTTCAAAGATTACAGGCGCTGCCAGATGGGCGGATTCTGGTATCTGGGCAGTTTGCCAAGATTGCCGGCGCGGCCCGCCCCGGCCTGGCCAT
Source organism: Verrucomicrobiota bacterium (assembly GCA_038209025.1). Taxonomy (GTDB): domain Bacteria; phylum Verrucomicrobiota; class Verrucomicrobiia; order Limisphaerales; family UBA8199; genus JBBQYD01. Next base: position 7,586 of record JBBQYD010000114.1, read on the forward strand.
CTTGCGCGAGGATGGTACAGTTGATCCAGTTTTCGTGCCGCCAATGGCGGTTGATAACTCCACTGTCCTGGGTTTGGGTGGGGCCGACGGATCGATCTGGGTGTGGGGCAATTTTACCAACGTGACTGGTATCCCGCGCAACCGCCTGGCCCGGTTCCTGCCGGATGGCAGCCTGGACCCGGCGTTTGTCTCGCCTTTCACGCCTGCTCAAGGCGGGACGGTGATTGCCATTCAAGGCGATGGCCGCGCCATCGTCGCTGGCTCCTTCAGCAACGCGCCCGCCGGGTTGCCTCCGACGGGGCTGTTGCGATTGCACACCAACGGCAGCGTGGACACCTCATTCGTCTCGCCGCTGCTTCCGAACGTGCGCGCCTCACGGGGGGTGCTCCAGGCGGACGGACGACTCGTCGCGGCGGCGGCCGCCGGCAACGAGTACATGTCCACGGTTCCGCAGAGGCTTATTCGGGTGAATACGGATGGTACGCTCGATCCCGCTTTCTCTGTCCCCATCGAAGGCCCCGGGTTCCCTTACAGCACGGTCTTCATCGATCTTGCCGCGCAACCGGACGGCGGCATTCTGGCGGTGGGCACTTTTTTGCGCATCGGCGGCGCGGCCCGCGGCAAGATCGCCCGGCTCTTGCCGGACGGCTCGGTCGATCCCTGTTTTGAACTCCCGTTCAGCGCTAACCTCACACCTCTGACCGTCGCCGTCGCTCCGGATGGCTCCGCGCTCATCGGCGGCAATCTGGGCTATTTTGACGATGGCAAGGCGCGGCGCTCACTCCTGCGGCTTGTGCCACCGCCGGGCTGCGAACGTCCGGGCGTCATCGAATTTGCGGTGCCATCGATTACGCTAAGCCATGGGGAACTGCGGGCAACACTGCCCGTCATTCGCCACGGAGCAAGGGATTTGGACCAATCCGTTGAGTTCACAACCATCGACAGCAGCGCGGTAACCGGAACCGATTACCAGGCAGCCAGCGGTTGGTGCGCCATTCCGCGGGGTGATCGCGGGGGCTTTATCTCGATCCCGATGGTCCCTTCGTGGGGTGCCGCGCGCACCAATATTTTCTGCGTGCAATTGCGCTCGACCTCTCCGGATGCCCGCCTTGGCGGCCAAACCAACCTGACCGTTGAACTCATCCGGACACCCGCCTACCACCCCGGCGCGGCGGACACCAATTACGTGGTTAAACTCGATGGATCAGTGCAATTCGTGCTGCCGCTCGGGGACGGCAGGGCGGTCATCGCGGGACTCTTTACCAATGTGAACAACGAATTCTGTCCGAACGTGGCCCGGTTGCGCGCGGATGGCGGGCGGGATAACAGCTTCAACCGCACCAACGCCCTCTCATCCTCCGACACCCTTACCTGCGCGGCATTGGATGACGCCGGGCGGGTGGTGATCGGCGGCTACTTTCGCCAAGTGGACAATTTCTACACGCCGGGCCTTGCGCGGCTGAACCCTGACGGCACGCTGGACACGACTTTTGCGCCGCTGGCGTCGTTCCCCACCAACTCATACGTTGCCCCGACGGTGACTTCCCTTGCCGTTTTGGCCGACGGCAGCATTCTTTGCGGCGCGGAGATTCCGGACAGCGATAACAGCCGCGTCGCTCTGCTCAAGTTTTCCGCTCAGGGAGTGTTGAACCAGGCCTTCACCAACACGCTGGCTTTTCCCACCACGCCCCGGGCGTTGCGCGCCTTGCCCGATGGCCGATTTCTAGCCATCGGTTCCGGGATGGGGCATTCGCTCATGCTGTTCAATGCGGACGGCACGCTCGTCCGCGACTTCGTGGCGCCCGCCGATCGGGATTATGGCTATGGTTATGGCATTCAGGGCGCTCAACGTCTTCCCGACGGACGGCTGCTGATCAATGGATTCCCCAGCGCTTTCAGCGGCCTGCTTACGGTCGGGCCGCTCAGTCGGTTCAATCCCGATGGCTCTTTGGATCATTCATTCGCCGCCGCGCCGCCAGACGCGCGCGGAGAACTTGGTTCCATTGGCGCCTTCGCTCTGGCCCCGGACAGCCGCGCGGTAATCGCCGCCTATACCACCAATGGCAGCCGCACGACGCTGCGGCGAATGAACGCGGATGGCTCGCGCGACTTCAGCTTTGACGACGGTTCCGGCTTCAAACCCGTGACCGGTAGTTCCTCCGTTTACGTCCGGAGCGTCGTGGAAATGCCGCAGGGCGGCTGGCTGGCAGGCGGCGAGTTCGGCGGTTATAACGATTTCACCCAGAAACATCTGGTCCGCGTGCTGGCCGATGGCCCGGCCCTACCGGCCAGCTTCTCATTGTCCCCCGCGAACATTGCAATCGGCGAGACGAACACCTCGATTGACCTTCAGATCCTTCGCCGGGGCGACGGTACCACGGAGGCCTCCGTCGAATTGCGCACTCTGCCCGGCACCGCCCTGCCGAACAGTGACTTTCTACCGATTGACACGAACCTGGTGTTCCGCCCCGGCGAGTGGCTGAAGAACGTGCCGCTGACTCTGCTTGACGACCCGCAGGTTGAGCCCACCGAGACGTTTCAGGTGGTGCTGACAAATGCGACCGGTGGCTACTCCATTAGCTACGGCTTGCTCCAAGTGAGCATTCTCAACGACGATGCGTCTGTCGAGTTCATCATTCCCTCGATGCAGGCGAAAGAGGAGGCTGGCTTCGTGTTCGGCGCCGTTCGATGGCAGGGAGCCGTCAAGCCCGGGATGCGCGCTCAGATTCAGATCACCCCGGTCATTGGCCAGGTGTCGGATCTGGGCGCAACGTCGATATTCGTCGAGTATCAAAGCCCCAGTGTCACCAACACCTTCCGCGTTCCTATCGTTGAAAACTCCACCCATCAACCTGACCGCCAATTCACGCTTACCTTGGTTCCCGTCTCTCCGAATCTGACGGTTGGCGCGGTCAGCAACACCACGCTCATACTTGCAGATGGCGATTTCTCCACGTCGCCTGCCCGTGGAATCGCGGGTGTGGTCCACGACCTTTGCCCGTCGTTGGATGGCGGGGTTTACGTGGCGGGCGATTTCACCGGTGTGCATGGTGTCAGCCGGAGCAATATCGCCCGGCTGCATTCTGACGGAGAGGTTGAACTCGCGTTCAATCCCGGAGCCGGCCCGAACGGCGCGGTTTACCGCATAGCGTTGTTGCCGGACGGCAAAGTGGCCATGGCGGGGGAATTCACCGCCGTGGCGGGCACACCCCGGCAGAATCTTGCCCGCTTAAAGGCGGACGGATCACTCGACCTTTCGTTTGATCCCGGGACCGGCCCTGAGGTCGTCTCTGATATGCCTTGGTACCCGCAGGTTCCGCTCGCCGGAGCAGCGGTGGTTTATGACCTGCGCGCCGGGGAAGACGGCACGCTTTACGTGGCTGGGAGTTTCAATGGATTCAATGGTGTGCGCCGCCCCGGCCTCGTCCGGTTGCTGGCGAACGGGCAGGTCGATTTTGGGTTCGCTCCCTCGATTTGGGAGCAGCCGTGGCGTCCGATACCGCTAGGCGGCACGTCAACCTTCACCGCCTTGGAACGTTCCGGGGACAAGTTGCTCGCGCTCGGCATGCCAGCCTATTCCACAAGTCTGCTGGCCCGTTATAATCCAGATGGCGGATTCGACCCGACCTTCACCCGCGCCAATGTCAGCGGCCGGTCGCTGGCCGTGACAGGCGAGGGGCTTCTTCTTGCTGGCAGCGCCGCTTCCACAGGTGAGGTCCTAATCCGGCGCCACCAAACCAATGGGCTTTCCGACCCGGCGTTTAGCGTCCGCGGCGTGCCGCCGCTGCCGTCGCCTTTCACTGAGGTTCGCCAAATGCTGGTCCAAGCCGACAACCGCGTGCTATGCTCGGTGGCGCTCTTCCAGACCAACAGCCCGGGCACCCCAACTCGGGCGGGGCAACTTGCCGCCGCGGTCGTGCTTCGTTTGCTGTCCGACGGCCAATGGGATGGCTCTTTTCCGCTGCTTTATTGCCCCGTGTCTTTGCCGGCTTTTGCGTCGGCAACCTGGACTGAGAATCCCGCGCTCCTTGGCCTAAATTCCACCCGCTACCCGGGCCCGTGTGCGCGCATGGCTTTGCAGCCCGATGGTATCCTGGTCCTCGCGGGCGCGTTCGAAGAAATCAATGGCGAACCCCGGCACCGCCTCGCGCGACTTGATTTGTCCGGCGCTTTGCGCGGACGTCTCCGAATTGAAATGACGCGCAGTCCGCGTCAACTCCTGCTCCCGGCGGAAGTCGAGCAACCCTACGTGATCGAGTTTTCCGATGACCTTAAAGCGTGGCATCCATGGTTGATCAACATGTATCCGTGGTGGCCCGCCGCCGTGGCGCTTCCCACCGATGACCAAATCAGGTTTTTCCGCGCGCGCTCGTGGTGATAACGACCTTGTCTGTCGGCCCCCCGCGCTCGTCAAACGTGCTCGGTTACGCGTGTCTCAAGCCTTTCGCCGTC
>JBBQYD010000115.1:0-12002 GCA_038209025.1 Verrucomicrobiota bacterium
CGTTTTCCAGGAGCCGGAGCTTTACCTGGGGTGTCAGTTTCTGCCGTTTGACCTCGGCCAGCTTGACCAGGCACGCCACGTAAATGAGCGCCTGGATGACAAAAAAGAACAGGAGTGTGAGCAGGCTTTTATCCATAATCGATGTTGGTTGCGCGGCCATTTGGGCTATCACCGGGCTGCCGGCCGCCGGCAACCGCAGTTTGAACGAAAAATCCGCCTTCTGCGTTTCTTGAGCAAGATAAGGCTCGCTAATTAATAGGATTACTACCAGAAAACCGCACGCAAACAGAAATTCCCGCGCAAGATGAAACCCCCGCACGGGCGCCGGCGGCCGCACGGGCAGGGCGTAATGCGCGCCCGCCGCCAGCAAAAAGCCGGCGGCTCCAAACAGGAGCCATTTAAGCAGCAACGCGGGCTGCGGCGAACGCCACGCAAACGAAGCCAGCGCCCCTGCCCGGGTTTCCCCGTCGGGAACATACAGGCGCAGGTTGCGCTTTAGCAATTCTCGCACGGACCCTTCCCCGAATGCCAGGCTCCGGCGCAAATCGTGCAGACCAGTCTCGTTATGCTCCACCAGGTAAGCCGCGACGCTCCCGGGAGCCCGCGACACCACCGCACCTGCGTAAAGCACAGGCAGGTTGCTCTCGGCCGTGCGGGCGGTCGCCGATAACAATCGCAAATTCTCCACGGTCGGTATTGAGGACATGAAAAGGTGGAGTTGGTCCCACGTCAGCCGCTGGGCAAGCGAGAGGGTGTCCAGCAGCATTTGTTCGTAGCGCTGAGAGTCCGCGCCACGATTGGCCGCGAAGGCCAGTTGAAAGACCTCGTTGCTGAAGCCGGGTGTCACGCGGTGCTCCTCCAGGAGCAAAGCTTGCAGCACGACCGCCGCATCAAACGGCTGGCCGGAAGACGAACTGGAGGCGGGGATAATGCTGTTATTGGTCAAAGCCCGCGTAAGCAGGAGTTCGCGCACCGCCAGGGAGCGGGAACGCTCCAGGGACTGCAGCGCGCGCACCCGGTTGTCGGTGCGGATAGCGGCTTCAGCAGCCGATACGCGGGACGGGGTGGGCATGACCGTGGCGCTCAAAACGGATCCCGGCGCCGGAGTGGGCCTGAAACCGCGAAGCGCGGATTCCAGCTCGGCTGTGGAAGCGCCCGAACGCCGCGCCGCATCCAGCAGCATTTGAGCCGCATCGGGATGGTTTTCCGCCAGTAGTTTTTGACCGTGGCTGGCAAGGGAGGGTGTTCCCGCCCCTGCGGCGCGCAGCACGCGCGCATCCACAGCCCGCAGATGCGCGGGCATGGACCAGGCCAGCGCCAACAGCGCCAGGCCGGCCACCGCGCAGAGCGCAGGCCAGAACCAGGTTTTCTTTAAGGGCATTGCTACAAATCTCGGCTACTCATGGTCCAGGGCGGCCGGGTTTTTATGGCCGCCCAAAAACGCTTCATCGGTCGCGACATGGAATCGTCTCTCCGCTCGTCACCCCCGGCAAAACTGTAACGGGTCGAGAAACTTACATGTCCGGTCCCGTCCGGATTGTTTAGACGCGAGAAGAATCTTAATGATTCAATTGGAAAAGCGACACAAGTTAATAGAAATAGCCATTATCAGAGGGAGGTTGCGACTCCCACTTCTCCACCGCGCTTCAGCCACACCATGAGGATGCTGATATCAGAGGGTGACACTCCCGAAATCCGGGCTGCCTGCCCCAGGGTGGATGGCCGTATCCTGGCCAGTTTCTGGCGGGCCTCAGCCCGCAAGCTTGGGACTGTGGCATAATCAAAGTGTGTCGGGATTTGCTTTTCTTCCAGCGTTTTGAACCGGGCTACCTCAGTTTCCTGCCGGGTGATGTAACCCGCGTATTTGGCATGAATCTCCACCTGCTCGATGATTTCCGGCGGCAGACTCGAATCATGCTTCGGTAGCTGCCGGTAGCCCACTTCGGGGCGGCGTAAAATTTGAATCAGCGTGACTGCCCCGTCGCGAGTCGTTTCCAGCCGTTGCATTTCCGTGGTGATCGCCGTGCGCTTGGCGGCGAACTTCCGGTAATGGCGTTCCGGCAACAGACCGATCTCATAGCCGATCTGAGCGAGCCGGAGGTCCGCATTGTCCTGGCGCAGCAAGAGTCGGTATTCCGCTCGGGACGTGAACATTCGATATGGCTCAACGGTGCCCTTGGTAACCAGGTCATCGATCAGCACCCCGATATACGCCTGGTCGCGCCGAAGGACCAGAGGGTCTTGACCCCGCAGGCGCCGCACGGCGTTGATGCCGGCCATGAGGCCTTGGGCGGCTGCCTCTTCGTAGCCGGAGGTGCCGTTGATTTGACCCGCCAGATACAGATTGCGGCAGACCTTGGTTTCCAGCGAGGGGTATAGCTGGGTGGGATAGGCGAAATCGTATTCCACCGCGTAAGCCGGACGCAGAATCTCCGCCCGTTCGCAGCCGATGATTGTCTGAACCAACTGAACCTGAACTTCAAAGGGGAGGGACGTTGAGAATCCGTTGACGTAGATCTCATCGGTGTTGATGCCTTCAGGCTCAAGGAAGATCTGCTGTCGCTCCTTTTCCGGAAACTTCACGATTTTATCCTCGATGGAAGGGCAATAACGAGGTCCCACGCCCTGAATTACTCCGGAATAGAGGGGGGATAGATGGAGGTTGGCCCGGATCACCTCGGCCGTCCTGGTGGTGGTGTAGGTGATATGGCAGGGAAGCTGCCCCTGGATTTGGGCCAAAACTGAGCCGGGAGGATAGGGCGACCCAGTCGATTGTTCCACGTGGAACATTCCGTGAGGCAGATGATGAGGATGTTCCACGTGGAACAAATCATCCTTCCAGAAGGTGAACCAGGGGATTGACTCGTCTCCGAGTTGGACCTCGGTTTTCGAAAAATCGATGGATCTCCGCAGCAATCGAGGCGGCGTGCCGGTTTTCAACCGGCCCAACTCCAACCCGACCTCCAACAACGAAGCTGATAACCCCAGGGCTGCAGCTTCTCCTGATCGCCCACCCGAGAGCTGGCTCTGGCCGATATGCATGAGGCCCTTCAGAAAGGTCCCGGTGGTCACGATCACTGTTCGACCGAGGTAACGAACGTCCAAAGTTGTCTCTACCCCCCGCACCTGTCCGTCCTGATGCACCAACCGGGTGCATTGAGCCTGACGAAGGTCCAAGTTCTCCTGGCGCTCGCAAATCCACTTCAGCCTGAACTGATACGCCTTCTTGTCGCATTGAGCGCGCGGCGCCCATACGGCAGGACCCTTCTTGGTATTTAACATCCTGAACTGGAGGCCGGTCAGGTCGGTGTTTTTGCCCATCTCGCCGCCTAGCGCATCGATCTCGCGCGCAAGGTGCCCCTTCGCCAATCCACCCACTGCCGGGTTGCAGGACATCTGGCCCACCGTGTCCGCGTTGATGGTCAGCAACAACGTCTGGCATCCCATGCGCGCCGCTGCCAAGGCCGCTTCCACGCCGGCATGGCCCGCGCCAACCACGATCACGTCATACTCTTTCGGATATACAAACATCGTCAGCGAAAGGATAAAGGATGATAGCGAAAAGACAAAGGAAAGGGCGCGCCGTTGAAGAACTGGATCCTGAAGCCCCTGCGGTTGGGGGGCCCTGTCCGGCGCTGGTCGCCCATGCCGCGCCCGCTCGAACGGGAGCCGTCATCGGCACCGATCGGGAGACACAACAAAATTCCTAAGCAGCTTTGGCAGAGCGCTTTAGATTTTCTATCATGCTCTCGAAGATAAGCGCGCCGTCGGTGCATCCCAGCACGGTTTCGCTGGCTCGTTCCGGGTGAGGCATTAATCCGGCCACGTTCCGCTTTTCATTGCAGACACCGGCGATATTTTCGAGGGAACCGTTTGGATTAGCCGTCTCAACAGAGGTTCCTGTAGCGTTAACGTAGTGCCAAAGAACCTGATTATTGGCTTTGATCCTCACTAATGTATCGGTATCGGCATAGTAGCAGCCCTCGCCGTGGGCAATTGGAAGACGCATCAAGCGACCTGCTGGAATCCGATTTGTAAACGGCGATTCCGGGGTGACAGTCTTAAGGAACACGTTTTCACAGCGAAATTGGAGGGATCGATTCCGGATGAGCGCGCCGGGGAGCAGGCCGGTTTCGCAAAGGATTTGGAATCCGTTGCAGATGCCGAGGACGAGGCCGCCTTGGTCAGCAAAGACCTTGACCGCGTGCATGACGGGGCTGAACCGGGCGATTGCTCCGGTACGCAAGTAGTCCCCGTAGCTGAAGCCCCCGGGGATGACGACGGCATCCGTTTCGCCCAAGGAAGCATCCTTGTGCCACAAAAGCCGCGCCGAATGTCCGCAAACATTGCGCAACACATGAACCACATCCTGATCGCAATTGGACCCGGGAAACTGCAGCACCGCAAAATTCATAAAGCCTTTGTAAACCGCGGAGTAAGGGTCGACATCACTCAATCTCAAAACGGTAGTCTTCGATCACCGGGTTGCTGAGGATCCGGTGGCAGGCATCATCGATTTGCTTGCGGGCCAGCTCTGTATCCGTTCCGGTCAGCTCAATTTCCAGGAATTTGCCGACGTGAACGGCCCCGATCTCGGTGTAGCCCAGGTGGGCCAGGGCGTTTTGCACGGTCTTGCCTTGTGGATCCAGCACCGCTTTCTTTGGTGTAATGATGATTTTAGCTTTCATGGTCAGCCCGCAAACAACTCCCGCCAATTTGGGGCTAAGCCGCGCGATTTGCGAGATCAAAACGACAGATTTGAAAGAGGCGGACCAGAGCCAGGGGTGGAATTCCGAGGGGAAGCGAAACACGGGCCGGTAGGGTTTGACGCTGGTTGCCACACCGCGTAGCCTCTGAATATGGTTCTAATGACATCAGGCTTGTCGGCTAAGCGCACTGCTTTTGCCCTGACTTTCAACATCGCTTCGTAGTTGGCCTGATGATTAATAGTCGCTCGCTGAAGGAATGAGAGCGAAAACAAACTTATGGCATTATTTGTCAGTCTTTGGATCAAGCTGTTTTTCGTTTTGACCCCCTTCTTCGGTCTGACGATGTTTCTGAGTTTTACCGAGGGATACAGTGAGGCCCGCCGCCGCAAACTGGCCTTGTCCGCTTCCGCCGCGGTGGCTGTCCTTTGCCTGATGCTGTTTTTTGTCGGGCGGCAGATTTTTTTGGTGTTCGGCATCACGCTGGATTCCTTCCGTATTGGGGGCGGCGTGCTGCTGCTGCTCTCAGGCATCGGGCTTGTCCATGGCAAGCCCGGCTCGGCCGGCACGTCCGCTGACGGGGATGTTGCCGTGGTGCCGCTGGCGATGCCGATCATTGTGGGACCAGCCACCACGGGCACCCTGCTGGTGATGGGCGCGGAGTTGACCGTCCTGTGGGATAAGGCCATCGGGTGTCTGGCCCTGCTGTCGGCTGTGACATGCATTGCCGTGGTGCTGCTCGCGGGTTCTTTCATTCATCGCTCGCTCGGAGCCCGGGGCATTGCGATCCTAAGCAAACTGACCGGCCTGATCCTGGCCGCGCTCGCAGCCCAGATGATCATGGCTGGAATCCAAGGGTTCCTCGGCATCCGGCCGTAGCTGGACAGAGAGATCCTATAAAAAATACTAGGTGGCTATTGTATACATTGTAGGTATAACACACTCAAGGACCTGGCACGCCGGCTTGGTCCTGGGATCTGGCTAAATCGAACCCGCACCCCGGGACTCCGGGGAGCCGGAATCCGACTTGTTGCGGAAAGCCCCCGTTCATGGTCCGCGTTGACAACGGCTGGAGCACGGGGCCAGCCAATTCCCCGAGCGCAGCCTTGGGCTGCCGCCAGGCGGTTGCTCAGTTACAGAGGACTGGTGGTGCCGTTTGCGCAAAAATCCGTCACCTAAATTTAATCTTTTGCCTTTCTCGCGTTTCCTTTACAATCTTCCGCATGTGTCGCCGATGGTTTTTGGTCCTGGCCGCCTGCGCTTGCTTTTTGGCAGCGCGGGTGGATACGTGCGCCGATGCGAGTGACAGCTCGCGGACAATCGGACTTGCGCGGGTGGATATCACGCCTAGTTACCCGGTCCGCCTCAGCGGCTACGCGGCGCGGACGACGGAGTACACCGGGGTGGTCTCGCACATATACGTGCGGGCGCTGGCCTTTGGCGGGCAGGGTGAAGAGCCCGCGGTGGTCCTGAGCGTCGAGAACTGCGGCGTGCCCGGGCATTTGCGGAATGAGGTGGCCCAACGCCTGCAAAAAAAGGCCGGGCTCAAACCGGAACGGTTCGCCGTCTGCTCCACCCACACGCACTCGGCGCCCTGGCTCTCCGGTTATCTTTCCAATCTTTTTGGCGGACCGCTGCCAGCCGATCAACAACAGCGCGTGGAGCGGTATACGAAGGAAATGGCTGATGCGATGGAGAAGGCGGCCTTGGAGGCGCTGGCTGATCTCCGGCCGGGGAAACTGACCCACGGGTGGACCAAGGCCGATTTCGCCGCCAACCGCCGCACGCCCGGAGGGCCGGTGGACCACGCGGTGCCCGTGCTGTTCATCACCGGCGCGGACGGCAACGTGCGCGGCGTGTGGGCGACCTACGCCTGCCATTGCACGACCATGACCTCGATTTTCAACGTGGTGTGCGGTGACTGGGCAGGCTTTGCGATGAGCGAACTGGAGACCAAATATCCCGGCGCGGTGGCACTGGTGAGCATCGGCTGCGGGGCGGATTCGAACCCGAACCCCCGGCCCGGCGAAGACCTGGCGCGCGGCCACGGCCACGGCCTGGCAACCAATGTTTTATCCGCGTGGAAAGGCGAACGCCGCCCGGTGAGTGGGAAGCTGGTGTGCCGCACGAAAGAGGTGGCATTGCCCTACGACAAGCTGCCCACCCGTGAGGAGTGGCAGCAGTTGGCGGCGGACACCAATGCCGCGAGCAAGTTCACCGCCTCCCACGCGCGGATGCAACTGGCGCGCCTGGATGCCGGGCAGGCCCTGCCCACCAGCCTGCCGTATTTGCTGCAAACCTGGACGCTGGGGAAGGATTTGGCTTTCGTGTTTCTCCCGGGCGAAGTGGTGGTGGATTATTCGCTCCGGTTGAAGCGCGAGCTGGACACCCAGCGGCTATGGGTGAATGCCTACGCGAATGATGTGCCGTGCTACATTCCGTCTGAGCGGATACTCAAGGAGGGCGGCTACGAAGGCGGACTGGCCATGATCTATTATGATCGCCCCGCCCGGTTCGCCCCCGGCATCGAAGACCTCATCGTGCGTGGCGTGCGCGACCTGCTCCCGGCGGAGTTCACGGCCAAGGCAAAGTGACGACGCAACGACGGACACAACATTTTATACTGACTATGAACGAACAATGGACTGAACGATTGGCTGTTTGCAGTTGGTCATTGCAACCGGAAAGTCCGGCGGACCTGCTGGCGAAGCTGGCAGCCACCGGCATCGGGCGCGTGCAACTGGCGCTCGACCCCCTGCGCGACAACCCCGCCGCATGGGGCCGCACCGCCGAACTATTTGCCCAGGCTGGCGTCCGAATCGTCAGCGGCATGTTCGGTTGCGTGGGCGAAGATTATGCAACGCTGGAAAGCATCCGGCTCACCGGCGGGATCGCCCCGGACGCCACCTGGGACCGGAACTGGAGCAACGTGCAGGCTTCGGCTGATCTGGCGAAACAGCTCGGGATTAAACACATCACCTTCCATGCCGGATTCCTGCCGCATGAATCAAGCGATCCTTCCTATCGCAAGCTGGAAGAGCGCTTGCGCAAGGTGGCCGGGGCGTTGCAGTCGCGCGACCTGCATCTGTGCCTTGAAACCGGCCAGGAAACCGCTGACGTGCTGCGACACTTTCTTGAGGCTTTGGCCATGCCCAACGTGGGCGTGAATTTTGATCCCGCCAACATGATCCTCTATGGCAAGGGCGATCCCATTGCCGCCTTGAAAACCCTCATTCCCTGGGTGCGCAACGTGCATATCAAAGACGCGCGCGCCACCAAGGTGCCTGGCACGTGGGGCGAAGAAGTGCCCGCCGGCACCGGCGAAGTCAACTGGCCCATGTTTTTTGCCACCCTGAAATCCGGCGGCTTCCAGGGGGATTGGGTCATTGAACGCGAAGCCGGCACCCAGCGCGTGCAGGACATCCGCACCGCGCGCGCAGTCATTCAAAAGTGCGTTTCCTGAACTTCCAGCTTTTTATCTATGGCAAACTCAAACTCCAATCCAGGCAAGCAAGTCAACGTCGCGGTCGTCGGCCTTGGTTTCATGGGCGTCACCCATTTGCGGGCCTATCTCCAAACCCCGGGCGCGCGCATCACAGCCGTTTGCGATGCCGTCCGCCTGCCCGTCAATGGCGTGTTGCAGGGCGTGGCGGGGAACATCAAGAAATCGGACGACATCGATCTGGGACCCCTGGTGAAAGTGTACCGGAAGCTTGAAGAGGTGCTGGCCGACCCCGAGATCGAGCTGGTGGACCTTTGCACGCCCACCCCCCTGCATGCCGAGCAGGCGATCGCCTGCCTGAAATCCGGCAAGCACGTTTTCTGTGAAAAACCGATGGCTCGCACCTCGATCGAAGCCCGGAACATTCTGGCAGTTGCCAAAACCGCCTCCGGCTTCCTCATGCCCGCCATGTGCATGCGCTTTTGGCCCGGCTGGAGTTGGTTAAAGAAAGTCGTGGCGGATAAGACTTACGGCCAGGTGCGAGCCGCGCGGTTCCGTCGCGTGTCCGAAATGCCGACCTGGAGCAAGCAGGGCACTTACACCGCCGGGAGCGATCTGGGCGGCGCGCTCTTCGATCTGCATATTCACGACACGGATTTCATTCAATTCCTGTTCGGCCGCCCAGCGAGCGTGTATTCCACCGGGTCACTCCGCCCGAACGGCCCCGTGGACCATGTGGTTACGCACTACAATTATCCGCACGGCCCGGCGGTTCATGCCGAAGGCAACTGGATGTTGAAAAAGGGCTTCAACATGGCCTACACCCTTTATTGCGAGCAGGCCACGATTGATTTCGACCTCGCGCGCGGGGCGGACGCGCTGCAAATCACGGAGGAAGGCAAAGAGCCCCGGGTCGTACCGCTCGAAAGCGACGGCTATAACGAGGAAGTCCGGTATGTGATCGAGTGTGCCCAAACCGGCAAACGACCGGAGACGGTCACGGCACAGGATGGCCTCTCCGCGCTGGAGATCTGCGAGGCGGAAGAGAAATCCATCAAGTCCGGCGACGTCGTAAGGCTGTAAGTGCCTGTCTGGAAAACCTGGTTGGTGTCCGCGCTAACGCGGGGACACCAACCACGTCATTGTCAAGGCGATATAACCCCTTGATTTCATTGGCGATTTCAAATCACCGTGAATTGGCGGGGGAGGGTTTGGCGGTTCTGTCCATGCACGCCTCTGAGTGCTTCAAATGCTCGCCCCAGTTCCGCCCATACTTGGCGGCAAGTTCCTTGTCTTGGATTACCAAAAGGTTCTCGGCCCCCCCCCCCAGCCCGTCAACTCTTGATTGCCATTTACCACTCGCAAAATCATTGTCACCCTTGCCTCATCAAGGCAACATTGATACACGGGTTAAAACAGTTTGTTGATTATGAATGCTGACGAGTCAGAAAACAGAAACCTCCCAGAGCGGAGAGTCGACACGAAAAAATCAATCGTTCTCGGCAACATCAAAGAAATTCCACTAGAAGGACTCCCCGAAGAAGTGGTTGTGGAATTGAAACGGGAGTACGCAAAGGGGATGATTGACGTGAACGTCCTTGCGGTGAAGTACGGTGTAGAGACCCAAGCACTCGCCGCCGCCCTGCGGAATATGTCGCAGGAAACCGTAAACGCCACGAGGGAAAATACGAGCATTACAATTACTCGCACGCAGACGGACACTCTTGGAAAAACAGAAGTCATTATGGGCAACACCGAGACGGCTCAAAAGGGCAAGTTGACCCGCTCTCAATCAGGTCTTCCCGACTACACGTTGGCATACATCATCGCCGCCGTTATCATCGTCATCATTCTTGCGCTTCTCCTGAGACATTAAAACACAATGCGAGTGCGTATTACTCAGTTCACCGACGTTGAACGAGTCAAGGAACGCCTGATTTTGCGTTTCGGTGCTCGCCACTCACAAGACGCCCAAGTTGATGCTTTGCTCTCTTTCTTGGACGACGCAAAAGCACGGATGGATAGGATGCAGTCAGTCAATGCGAGCATACATCTTCGTAAAGAATTCAAGGTGCGTGGAAAACATGTGTCTGTGACTGCGGGGACGGTACACGGTCTATTACCCTCACTCTGGGCACGGCTGACGAGTTGAGAGGCTATGGCAAGGTACAGGAGATTTGGCAGATGGGGAGGAAAAAGAAGTTATCCGAGCGAACAAGCACGAAGACACATTGAGGAGGCAAGACAGTTTTCTGCTGAAGTTGGGGGCGTTGACAACGACGTTAAACAATTCTTCTTTTCACTTCCGCCTCACGAATTGCATGCGCTCTTTCACGAGTACGGCAGAAGGCATGGCGAAGATAAACGGCAATACGCAGAGGAGACATACAAAGATTGGAAGACGGGCAGACGCAAAATGAGCGGCTTAGTTGCGCAACGACTGTTTGACCTTCTCCCCAATCGGATGCCGTTGCCCAAAAAATATGAATTGGTTCGGAAGCTCTGGGAGTACTTTTGCCCGAAATCCCACGAAGTGTTTTACGTTGGCAGTGGAGCGAACACGAATGTATTGCACAGTCGGGTCTCGGCGCATCTTGAGAAAGTCGTACAGGACTATTTCATCTCTGACCAATTATCCAAAAAGTTTGATTGGCTGTCTGGCGGTGATGTTCAGGTGCGGCAGCAGTTGCAGAACTATTTTCAACAACTCAAGAGGGAGTTTCTTGCACAGGCACTCAAAGAACGTCTTGAGGTTGTCACTGCGCACTTGAGCGGCTGTCCCGAGGACCACACGGTTCAGACCGTTAGACTTGGCAATCACGTTGTTGACATCAAATGCACTCACCTCGTTGAGGGTGTCCCCGATGCAACGACTGTCAGTAGTATGCGAGAGGAGAAGCGGAAGGCAAAAGAAAGAAAGGAACGCTTTTCATCTGCTTTCGGGTGCCTCCTTATGATAGTCGTTGTCATCGTTTTGCTAAAGGCGTGTTCAAAATAATCGGACACTGATTCAGTGGGTAATCGTTTACTGCTTACTTGCGGCCGTTGTGGTAATCATCACACGTTCGCCGCAACACCAGCGGGACGGTGGACAGAAAAGCCAACAGCAACCCACGGAACGGGCGCACGTTTCCGCGCTTTCCCGTGTGGTTGACCGGGATACTGTTGTCTTAGAGCCTGTTTGAAAACTCATTTACAGCCTTCCGAGACGTGCGAGCATGAGCCGAATCATGGCCAAATAGACCATGGTCTCGCCGGTCTTGGCTTGTCGTCCGTAGTCGCGGTTGAGCCGGGGGTAGCGCCCGAGCCAGGCGAAGGTTCGTTCCACCACCCAGCGTTGCGGCAGCACCTTGAACGTATGGAGTTCGTTGCGCTTCACGATTTCCAGGGTGCAGCGCCACAGCTTCA
This sequence comes from Verrucomicrobiota bacterium, assembly GCA_038209025.1. GTDB lineage: Bacteria > Verrucomicrobiota > Verrucomicrobiia > Limisphaerales > UBA8199 > JBBQYD01. The sequence goes on from JBBQYD010000115.1 coordinate 11,557, forward strand.
AGGTCCATTCGACCAACGCATCCGCGTAGCCTCCATCAGCCCAAATGTGTCTGACGCGGCGGCGCATCGATTGACACTGCCCGAAGAAGCTGGCCAACAACTGTCGCGCGCCATCGCGGTCCTGGAGATTGGCGGGCAACACCGTCACCAACAGCAGCAGGCCAATCGTGCCCACCAGGACGTGGCGCTTGCGGCCGTTGATCTTCTTGCCCGCGTCGCAGCCTCGCTCGTCGCTCGTTGCTGGCCTCTGTGCTTCTGACGCTCTGGGTGTCGATGATCCCGGCGCTGGGTTGGCGCTTGCGCCCAGTGCGGGAGAAGTGGAGCGGCGCAGGAATAAGTGTCAAGGTGGCGGCTCGATTCATATGAATCGAGAAAGGCACCTAATGGCACAAACCAAACTAACCATGCGTCAAATTCAAGAGATTCTTCGTCTCAAACATCAAAAC
>JBBQYD010000116.1:0-11899 GCA_038209025.1 Verrucomicrobiota bacterium
GATCAGCCGCGTCCGTGAGGAATTTGGAGGCGCCTTTTGGGGTTTTTGGATGCTCGGCGGCATGTCGGGGGGCGGCATGGGCTTTATCTTTGCGCCCGAGCACAAAGCCCGGGCCCAACAACGGCTGCAGGAGATTCTGTCCGCCACCAAACGGGAGTTGGAGCAGGCGCTGCCCTTCGCCATGGAACCGGTGGTCTATGACTTTGCCATCAATGAAAGAGGCACGTTCGCCGATCTGCTGACCGATGACAACAGCCTGATGCCACAAGGCTATTATGTGTTGATGCTGCCGGGTTTGCTCCGGCAGGACCGGCATGCGTTGCCCAACGCGCGGCGGGCCGAGTTGGATAAATTCGGCGTTGCCTGCCGCACCAAGCCGGAACTGCGGGGCATGGTCCAGACGCTTTTTGAACTCATGCTGCCGCGCGGGAAGGCCCACGCCGCCGCCGGACAGAACCTCACCGACCTCCTCGACGCGCACGGATTCGACCGGTTGCAGCACGAGCAGATTCGGATTGACCTGAAGGATGGCCGCATTGGGCTCGCCCAAAACCGGCTGCCAGCCAGCGCGGTGATCGAAGACGTCAAAATGTCGGACGTCACCGACTGTGCGGACGTGGCGAGCCGGGGCTCCGCTTACGAGGCGGGGATGACCGCGCTCCGGAACGGGCAGGTGGCGGTGGTGACGCTGGCCGCTGGTGCGGGCAGCCGTTGGACCCAGGGAGCCGGGGTGGTAAAAGCGCTGCACCCGTTCTGCAAACTGGCCGGGAAACATCGCACGTTCATCGAGACACACCTGGGGAAGAGCCGGCGGGCCTCCCGCTTGGCCGGCAATCCCATTCCCCACATTTTCACCACCAGCTATTTGACCCATGGGCCGACCGAGGAATTCCTCAAACGCCAGGGATTCTATGGCTACGAAGGGCCGGTCATTCTGTCGCCCGGGAAATCGGTTGGGCTGCGCATGATTCCCACCGATCGCGACCTGCGATTTGCGTGGGAAGAAATGCCCCAGCAGGTGCTCGATGAACAGCAGCAAAAAGTGCGCGACAGCCTGCGCCATGCGCTGATCAATTGGGCGCGCCAGGCAGGCGAGGCGGCGGATTACACCGACAACGTTCCGCTGCAGTGTCTGCACCCGGTGGGGCATTGGTTCGAAGTTCCCAATCTCCTCCGCAACGGGGTGCTCGCCCGGCTGCTGGAGGACCGCCCGCAGTTGCAGTATTTGATGCTGCACAACATTGATACGCTCGGCGCGGACCTCCATCCAGCCTTGCTGGGCAAGCACATCGAAAGCGGGGCTGGCCTGTCCTTTGAGGTGATCACCCGGCGGCTCGAAGACCGGGGTGGCGGTCTGGCCCGCGTTAACGGAACGGTGCGGCTGGTGGAAGGTCTCGCGATGCCGCGGGAAGAGGCGGAATTTGCGCTGAGCTACTACAACTCCAACACCTGCTGGATTCACCTGGACAAGCTGCTGGCGGTGTTTGAACTGGAACGTTCACAGTTGGGGGATGCCCACGAGGTGGCCCGGGCCATTCGCAACCTGGCCGCCCGCATGCCCACCTACATTACCCTCAAGGACGTGAAGAAACGCTGGGGCCACGGACAGGAGGATGTCTTTCCCGTTACGCAGTTCGAGAAGCTCTGGGTGGATATGACCAACCTGCCGGAGATGGAAAGCCGCTTCCTGGTCGTGCCGCGGCAGCGGGGCCAACAGCTCAAAGACCAGGCCCAACTGGACGGGTGGCTGCGCGACGGTTCCGCCCGCCATGTCGAATCCCTCTGCGAATGGTCTTAAACGGCCATGGGAATGACCCACAGGCTGATTGGCGCCCGAAGCGTGCTTCGAGAGAAGCTCGACCGGCTCTTTTTTTGAGTTCTCACCGGGGCGGTAAAACAACTACTATCGTCCTCACAGTTTGGCGGACAAGAACGCCGAACGACGAATTTGTTCGAAAGTGAGTATGAGCGATTCCAATAATCCGTTTGTTGCTCCGAAAAAGCGGGCTAACTCCGCGTCACAGAATCTGGCGGTCGCCTGGTCCGTGGCCGGTGTAGCGCTGGCGGTGGCGGTGGTCCTCCTGGTGGTCTGGAAACAGAATAAAACCGTCCAGCAGCATCAAATAAGCAACCTGCGCACCGAGGTGGGGAGAACGGCCGCCGATCTGGCCAAGGCACTCGCGATCAACCAGACGAACCAGGATTTGATAGTCCTGCTCACCAGCCAGATCACTGAACTGCAAAGGGAGCAGGCACTGGCGGGTCACCTGGCCAGGACGCTTGAGGACGAGATGCGTGACCAGTTGGAGTCAAAGGATGTGACCATCTCCAAGCTGCAAGGCAAATTGACGGTGACCATCGTGGACCGGGTGATGTTTGATTCAGGCGAGTCGATTTTAAAGCCGGATGGGGCGGCGGTGATGCAGAAAATCGCGGACTTGCTGGCTGCGCATCCCGAACTGAAAATCCACGTCATTGGCCATACCGATAACATTCCCATCCGCCAGGCAGCCCAGAGCCGTTTTGCCAGCAATTGGGAGCTATCCGCCTCGCGCGCGCTGGCGGCGGTTCATTTTCTTACGGAAAAGGCCGGGGTTGATCCGCGTCGGCTGGGCGCGGTGGGCTACGGTGAGTTTCATCCCATCGCTGACAATTCGACGGCGGAAGGGCGGGCGAAAAACCGTCGAATTGCCATCACGATACTGCCGGATGAATTGGTGGCCCCGGATGCGGCGCCGATGGCGAAAGACCACGCATCTACGAATTCAATTCCGGTGATGGCGCCGGACCTGCCAGGGAAGTAGAAACCGGCCTGGGCGGCGGGCGCAATCCCTTGCCCTTACTTTTTCTCGGCGGCGGCAAGCTGTTTCGAGCGTTCGTTGCCCGGTGGCAGCAAGATGGCTTGCTTCGGAAGAACGGACGGTAAAAGCGGGCCATTTGTTAGTTGTTAAGGAATTCGAAGTTAACGGGCGAATGGTAATTCAAGGCGCTATGGGCGCGTTGGCGATTATAGAAGGCCTTGATCTAGTCGAAGATTTGGGTGCGAACCTGGGCGCGGGTGTCAAACCGATTGCGATAGATCAGCCCCGGTTTGAGGGTGGCCCAGAACCGTTCCATGGTGGCGTTGTCATCACAGTTGCTTCGGCGGCTCATCGCGGGGATCAAGTCGGCGTTGTTGACATTTCCGCCGGGGCTGCAAATGCCGGCGCACGCTTGGTGAAACCAAAAAGCTCCCCTGGGCTCTCCTCGCCGCGGGTTGAATACCTCTGGAAACCGTATCAGCAATTTCCTATCAGTTTGTGCTTGCGTATTTTTCTTCAGAATTCATAGTTTCAGTCGACCGGAATCACGTTTGAAACCCAGAAATATATTGGCATAAATCTCATGAAAGGATCCCTTATTCTCGTTTCGGCCATCTGTGGCCTAGCCTCAGTAAGTCTTAATTCCAAGGCTGCGGTGTTCTTTACCGACACTTTTTCCTATGGGGATGGCAGTCTAACAGCGGTCTCGGGTGGGAATTGGACGGCCCACAGCGGGGCGGGTGCGAAGCCTATCCAAGTGGGCTCTGGCGCAATCACCCTCCAACAAAATGCCGGCTCGGGCGAGGACTTGAATCGGAATACCGGTGGCGTGATGGGAGCGGGAGACACCTGGTACGCAGGTTTTGATGTCACCGTCACTGGTGGGAACACGGATGTATACTTCGCCAGCTTCTTGAAGGGTGGTACTACCGGCATTTTCCAAGACCGGACTTTTGTTACTGCTGGTACTGCGGGTGACTTCACATTTGGCCTTGGAACGGGGGCAACCGCAACCGCCAAGTGGGGAACAGACCTTTCGTTCGGGACAACCTATCGTGTGGTACTTGCGTACAACTATGACACAATGCAGAACACTCTCTGGGTGAACCCACTCTTGCAGACAGACCCATCTATTTCAGTCAGTTCCACTTCTCAAGATACGATCGCATCATTTGCCGTGCGACAATCGACTGGGAACAGCTTTCAAGTCATGGACAATTTGGTGGTAGCCACGACTTTCACCGAGGCGATGGTTGTGCCCGAACCTTCGAGCATGGCGTTAGGTTTACTGGGCGCCGCCGGGCTGGCTTTGGCCCGCCGCCGGAAGGCCTGAGATAATTACCTGACTTCCACAAGGCGAGGTGCCAGCACCTCGCCTTGTATTCGGTCTTAAATGCGCTGCCGGCACTGGGCTGGGCTCAACTGCTCCGCAGTATTGCGCCAGCCGCTCAGAAACAAACTGAGCCGGGTCAAGAGCCCCTAAACCCGTGCGGCTTCGGCGTGGCTGTTTGTTAGTCGCAGCACCGTCTGTCCGGCCAGGGTTTTGATCTGTCCCATCGTGCATAGCAACCCCGGACGGCTGGTGATCGCCTCCCGCGGCCGTTCCGGTTCGGCCAGGCGCACAAAGAGATTCCACCAATTGCAAATCAGCGCCGCGTTGCGCGCCGCCACTTGGCAACGCAACAGGTCACGGGTGGTAAACCCGCCCCGGCCCCACTGGTTTAGCGGGTTGGCAGGGTCTTTGACTTTCCAACTAGCCGATGAGGTCCTTAACCCGCGGCGTCTGGCGCAACCGGAACAGGCAGGCTCGATGCCTGCGCTCGCACTCAACCAAAAGCCGCTCTTGGCCATAGACACAATCTCCACGAATCAGCGAAGGACCACGCACCTACGAACTCAATTCCGGTGATGGCGCCGGAACTGCCGGGGAAGTAAAAAGCGGACGGGGTGGCGGGCGCAATTTCTTGCCCTTACTTTTTCTCGGCGGCGGAGAGCTGTTTCAAGAGTTCGTTGCCCGGTGGCAGCAAGATGATCTCGGCCTCGCCTTCAATCATTTTTTGCGTTTCCAGGATTGCGAACATGGCTCTTGAAATCGTCGGGTCGGCGGTGATCTCCTTAAGCCCGACGCCCACAATCCGCGGACGCATGGCGGCGGCTCTGGCGAATTCGAAGGCTGCCTGGCGCTCGGCGGTGCTGGCGATAATGCTGACCTGGTTGGCGCCATCCTGCTTGATCGCGGAGGTGACCTGGCGCAAACGGTTGACGACTTTTTCCTCGATCTGCTTGATCATGTTGGCATCGCGGAAATGCACCTTGCGAATATAAACGGAGCCGAGTTGATAACCCCATTCGTGCGATTTGGGGGAGACCTCGTTGCGCACGGTCTGACTCATGACATGGCGGTTTTCCAGCATCTCCGCCAGCTTGAGGTTGCTCAGGCAGCGCACGGTTGAATTGCTGACGTTCGCCCCCAGCGAACCTCGCGGGTCCGCATTCTTGAAAAGGTAACTGGTGGGGTTGCTGATGAACATTTCGTACCAGATGCCGATGCCCATCGGCGCGCCTTCCTCGGAGTTGACCGCCTGGCTCCGCAGGTATTCCTGGTCCAGGCGCATGTCCAGCACATGGCAGCGGCCCAGCCAGCTCACCAGGGGCGCGCGCCAGCCAAGCTTCAACCAGAGCAAGTGCAGCCCCGGTTCCTGCAAGGTGAGCACCACGCGGCCGAATAGGATATAGACCTTGCACTGCCGCTCCTGAACGATCGTGTAGAAGCCCGCGGCCCGGGCGAGGCCGGAAATGACCGGACCCAGAATCAGCAAGCCAACGAAGGCCACGCAGGCCGAGATGAGGAAACTAGTCACGGGGCACCTCCACAATGGCTTTGCGAGCTTCGCTGAAGAGCTTCAATCGCACATTGCGGACATAGGCCTCCAGCGCGTCGGCGCCCGCCTTGCGCAGCTCCTTCAATTGATCCGCCAGGGCTTTCAGCGGTTCCACCTCTGCCTGCGCCTTCAAAGTTTCGATTTCCACCGCGCGCCTGGACTGCACCAGTTTCTGATCGGCAGCCGCCTGGGCCAGGCTGATGTCCGACGACACCTGATTGTATGCCGTGTTGATGGCCGCCAGAGCGGATTCCACCTCCGGCGGGGGGTCGATTCCGGTGATCAGCGAAGCGTCCAGGGCGATGCCGTAACGTGCCTCGGAGGACTTGCACTCCCGGTCCATGTGCTCGTTGATGTCCCGGAGGTTTTTGCGGAGGTCATTGATGGAGATGCCCACGGCGGCGGCCGCCAGTTCCGGGGTGGGAATCCCGTGTTCCGTCTGGGCCACCGGCACCACGGGCGCTTCGAAATTCGCTATGCGCTCACGCAACACCGAGGTGAAATAGCCCATCACATGGACGATGGGGCGTTTCACGCCGAAAACATAGGCATACAGATTTCTCTCTGAAACCCGGTAACGAATCTGTCCCGTGAGCCCGGTATTGAGCTGGTCCTTGGTCACTGCCTCCAGCACGGTGCCCGCCTGGTTGGCTCCGGGGTTTTCCGGATCCAGCGCCATGTTGATCGTCTGCGTGGCCACGGAGACCTTGTAAACACGTTCCCACGGCCATTTGAAGTAGGGTCCGCCCGGCGGGATCACCCGCACCTGGGGATAGTCGTAACGGTCGCGGTCTTCGGGGCGGAGACTCTCGGCAATGGGGTCGTTCAGGATGGTGGCGTTGCCAACCCGTTCCGCGCGTCCGAAGGAGGTCTTAACGGCCCGTTCGTTTTGATTCACGGTGAAGAACCCCGCCGCCAGGTAGCGCACCAGAAACCAAGCGATACAGCCCGCAATAATTCCACTGAGTATGCTCATAATAGGTGGTTGGTCGAATGCTGGTGAGCATACTGGCACGCCGATTCCATGCAAATAGTAAATTGGGGCGGCGCCGTGAATGGGCGCAGCGCGGCTTGGTCGATCCGCTTCGCTTTGCGCCGGGGCTACTCGACCGTGGGGGCTGCTCGACCGCACCAAACAATAGGCGAACCCCTTTAGCGAGGCCCACGCCCAGTCCTTACCGCGACCATCGGGAGTTTCATGCTGCATTCTCCCACACAGCGCCATTTCTGTTCCATCTTAATTCTTTTCTTCGCGCCTTTGTTGTTCGATCCACTTCCTTTTGCGGCGAGGTCGACCGTAGTGGGCACCGAGTGATTCCCTTCGGCCGCGCAGCATTGCTCGAATCACCATCTCCCCGGGAGGCCTGCCGCGCGCACATGACCAGGCCAGGTTTCTTCTTTTTCCAAAGCGCTTTCCCCGTTCAACGCAGAAATCTTTTGACGCCTACTATGTTATAACATATAGTGCGCAGATGCTAGCTGACAACGACCTCGCCGCCACCATCCGCGACCTCCGCGCCAAGCTCCGCCTCAGCCAGGAGGAACTTGGCAACCGCCTCAATGTCTCGTTCGCCACGGTCAACCGCTGGGAGAACGGCAAGGCCCAGCCCCAGGGCACGGCGCGCGATGCCATCAACAAGCTTATTGAGGAAGCCGGCGGCGAACCATTGGTAGCCCGTCAGCCCGAAGAAATGGCCACCGGCGGCCTCCCCGGACGGCGCAAGCGCGGCACGGCCCGCAGCGCGGTCCTGAGCCACAAGTCGATGGAGCAGATGCTCTGGGACGCTGCCTGTTCCATCCGGGGCGAAAAAGATGCGCCCAAATTCAAGGACTATATCCTGCCACTCATCTTCATCAAACGCCTGTCCGACGTCTTCGATGACGAAGTGAAACGGCTCACCGAGACCTACGGCGACGCCGAGACGACCATGGCCGTGCTGGAGGCCGACCATTCCCTGGTCCGCTTCTACCTGCCCCCCGAGTGTCGCTGGGCGGTCGTCAGCCGCCGCGCGCAATTCAAATGGCCTAAGGACAAGACCCCCAAGACCCTGGGCGAGCAGCTCACCATGACCGTCCGCGCCATTGCCAAGGCCAACACCGAAAAACTTTCTGGCGTGATTGACATTGTGGATTTCAATGCCGCCCCCCACGGCGAACGCGAAATCAGCGACCAGGCCCTGTCCGGCGTCATCGAAACCCTGTCCGACCCGCGCTATCGTCTCGGCCTCCGGGACGTCGAGCCGGATTTCCTGGGCCGCGCCTACGAATACCTCCTCCGCAAGTTTGCCGAGAGCCAGGGCCAGAGCGCCGGCGAGTTCTTCACCCCCCAGGAAGTCGGCTGGATCATGGCTTACATCGTCCGGCCTCGTCAGGGCGAGGAAGTTTGCGATTTCGCCTGCGGCTCGGCGGGCTTGCTCATCAAGTGCGAGCTCGCCCTCGTCCAGCGCGACCGCAAGGTGTCCAGCCCACTCAAGCTCTACGGCCAGGAACTCACCGGCTCCAGCTACGCCATCGCCCGCATGAACATGGTCATTCACGACATGGAAGGCGACATCGTGCGCGGCAACTCCATGACCAACCCGAAATTCAAGGACAACGACACCAGCCTCAAAAAGTTCGACATCGTCGTGGCCAATCCCATGTGGAATCAGCCGTTCGATGAAAAGACCTTCGAGGACGACCCGTTTGACCGCTTTGAATCCCACGGCGGCAACACCAGCGGCAAGGGCGATTGGGCCTGGTTGCAGCACACCCTGGCCCTGCTGAAAGACAACGGCCGCGCCGCCGTGGTCCTGGACACCGGCGCGGTCACGCGCGGGAGCGGCAGCAAAAACGAGGACAAAGAGCGCAACATCCGCAAATGGTTTGTGGAAAAAGACCTCGTGGACGGCGTCATTCTCCTGCCGGACAACCTGTTCTACAACACCACCGCCGCCGGCATCATCCTCGTCCTCCGGCAAAACAAGCCCAAGGATCGCCGGGGCAAAATCACGCTGGTCAACGCCAGCGCCGAGTTCAAAAAAGGTCAGCCCAAGAATTACATCCCAGACGAAAACATCCGGAAAATTGCCGACGCCTTCAACGCCGGCGAGGAAGTGGACGGCTTTGTCAAAACCATCACCACCGCCGAAGCCGCCAAGAACGATTTTAATCTATCGCCGTCGAGATTTCTCGCTTCAGCCGCCACCGGCACTATTCGGAAGTTACCCGACATCGTGAAAGAGCTTGCGGAGCTGGAAATCGAAGCGGCAACTGTGCACAAAGAACTCGGGAAAATTCTTACACAGCTATGAAAGACATTTGCCATCCCGCAAAGAAACTGGGTGACACCGAAGTCGCTACTTTAGTAATGGGGCAATCACCAGATTCCGTTACATACAATTCCAAAAAAGAGGGCTTACCCTTCTACCAAGGGAAAACCGACTTTGGGCTGATCTACCCCACTCCGCGCGTCTGGTGCTCTGCGCCATTAAGATTAGCAAAAGCTGGCGATACATTGATTTCCGTCCGTGCGCCCGTAGGAGACGTTAATCTCGCAGGTGGGGATTGCTGTCTTGGACGTGGTATTGCCGCTGCCCGTTCCACAGTACAAACCAACCCATTGTTTTTATTTTTTGCACTGGCATCCGTAAAAAGCCAGTTTGTAGCGCTAAGCACAGGAACGACTTTCCAGAGCGTCAACAAAACAGCGGTTGAAAGCATCGAAATTCCATTTCCCTCAATACCTCACCAGGAAAAAATTGCGGCAGTGCTGTGGAAAGTTCAGCGCGCGATTGAGGCCGAGGACAAACTGGTCGCCACCACTCGCGAGTTGAAGCAATCCGCCATGCGCCAGCTTTTCACCCACGGCCTCCGCGGCGAAAAGCAAAAGGAAACGGAAACCGGAACAGTTCCCGCAACGTGGCAGAAAAAACGAATCCGCGAGTTGGGCCAAGCGGTTACGGGCACTACACCTCCGACAGCAAAGCGCGAGTACTACGATGGTGGAGAAATCGCATTTATCGCGCCGGGCGACCTCGGCACGCGCACGTTCATAAACACTACTGCGAAGAAAATCACTGAGGCTGGTTTAGGCGTCTCGCGCCAACTTCCAAAGCACACGATTTGCTTCGTCTGCATCGGTTCGACGATTGGAAAAGTGGGCATCACAGTTGATGACCGTTCGGCAACAAATCAGCAAATCAACGCAGTTATCGTGAACGCCGACAATGATCCGATATTCGTTGGCTACCTTTTGGCCTACCATTCTGAATATATCGCTTCATTTTCTTCGCCAAGCCCCGTGCCGATAATGAGCAAGGGGATTTTTGAGAACATTTCCGTGTATGCTTCATCCGACAAAAACGAGCAAAAAGAAATCGCCGGCATCCTGCAAACGCTGGACCGGAAAATTTCGATTCACGAGCGCAAGCGCGACGCGTTGTCGGATTTGTTCCAAACCTTGCTTCACCAGTTGATGACTGCCGCCATCCGTGTGGACAAACTCGACATTGATACCCGTGAGGTCGCCGCATGAACGAGAAAAGAGAAATTGTGGGCCAATGGTGGCTGCCCTCCAACGTGGAGGACCGCTGGACCGGCACGCTCATCTTGGAAAACGGCGAAACCCCGCGACTGAACGTCACCATTCCACGCGGTTTCTCCGGCGTCAACACAGACCAACCGCCTCCTCCGGTGCTGCATGGTCATGACGACCACGGCAAGCCCGTCACGCTGCTGTTCCCCGGTTGGGCCGGCAGCCATGGCACCATGGCGATGAGTCAGCACCGTTTCTCCGCCGGCTATGCCGTCCTCGGCATTCATTTGCCACACGCCACCGACCTTCGCGTTCACAAACTCAGATTCGGCGTGCAGTATTTGAATGAATGGCTGGGAATCACCGGGTTCCAGGATCAATCCCAGTGCCTGCCAGTAACCCTGAATATCACCTACCGCCAACTGGAGCCCCTGACTTACGTCATCAATCCCGATCTCAAGATTACCATCGGCACCAATTGCTCATTCACTCCAAATCGCAACCGGCAAATCATCAGTGAGGACCACCACCTTCAGTTCGAATCGCCGACTGGATTCAGCCTGGAGGAATCCAAGCGGTTGATCGTCGCTATTCGTCAGTTGCTCCATTTTGCAGTCCTAAAACCGGTTTACCTCCTGTGGCTTAATGGAGAACAGAATGGCTACGGATTGACCCACGAAGATCGGTTCTACCCGCACAACATTGAAATATGGTGCTCTATCAACCGAGACCCCATCGAGTCGGGACAGCCGCCGGACCGATGGGTTTTCCGTTTCTCCGATGTTCAAGGGCGCTTTTCCGACCTCATGGCCAACTGGCTAAAATTTTGCGACGATTACCGTGAAGCCTTGGGGTGTTACAGTGCGACCGTTTACCACCGTTTCCCGGACTCGATGGAATTCCTCTGCCTCACCCAAGCGCTGGAAGCCTACCACGGCGTTAAGCATGGTCGGCGAAAGTTCAAGCTGCGCATTCTCGAACTCACCAACCAGTTCCTCCCCCAACTGATCGGGCTTGTTTCCAACGCGGATTCCTTTGCTGATGTAGTCTGGCACAACCGCGACTATTACACGCATCATGAAAGCGAAATCAAACAACAGGGGCGTGTTGTCTCCGGCGGCGACCTCTACCGGCTTTCGGAAAAGCTTCGCCTCATCTTCCAGATGTGCGTTCTGACTGAACTCGGCATCCCCTCCGAGCGCTTCGTCCGCTTGCGCCGCCAACTGGCAAATGAAATCATTGATTACACCTGACCACAGCGCCATGTCTCACCACAGAAACAAACCCAACGCGTTAGTAAACGTGACAGCGCCAAGCTCACAATTAAGGATAGAATGAGCACAGGATCCTCACCGCCGCCGGAAAAAATCCACCGCTTCCTCGATGAGGCCGGCGATACCACCTTTTTCGGTAAGGGCCGCGTGCCGATTCTGGGGCAGGAAGGCGTGTCCCTGTGCTTCGGCCTGGCGCTGGTCAAGTTCGCCGCGCCGGTCGTCGAAGTCCGCGAACAGATCGCCCAGTTGTGTCGCGCGGTTGAGTCGGACGATTATTTGAACGGCATGCCCAGCGTGGTGAAGCGGGTCAAGTCCGGCGGCTTTTATTTCCATGCCAAGGATGACTCGCCCGAAGTGCGTGAACGGCTGTTCAAATGGATTCGGCAAACCGATTGCTCGTTGGAAATGGTGGTGGGCCGGAAAATT
>JBBQYD010000117.1:0-11887 GCA_038209025.1 Verrucomicrobiota bacterium
GTGGGCCGCCTTGGTTCGCAAAAACAGTGATGGATTGCACCATCGCGCCGCATGACAACCGGATTGTAAGCAACAATATTACCGGCAAGGCGGGAAGCCTGCTCAAGCTGGATGACGCGCCGCAAAACAGCGTCGAAAGCAATACACTCAACGATCAATTGCAGGAAGGTCAAGCCCAAGCCGCTCCGGAAGGCGGCAACCGTGCCCCATGAGCAAGTTGCGTCCGATCGCCGGCTGATCATGGCTGCCCGCCGCACGCTGAGGTCATCACCCGAAACCGGGCCACCAGGAGCCGCCTATGGGAGCCGCAGGACGCGGTAAAAGCGTTGATCGACGTTGCTGATGTCGTTGGTAATAGAACTAAGGGCGTTTGTCGCGCGAATATCCGTGATGTCCTGCCAGTTGACGGTGTTCAAGTCCATGTTGAACTGCACCCGATAGGTTTTGTTGCTGACTGAGGACCACGCGAGTACAAGTTGATTGGGTGGGATTATGGCAGGGGTCTGGAGCATCGGGGGTGGCGTTACGGCTACGATGGCCGCCGTGCTGGTAATACGCCCCAGTTCGTTACTCGCGACCATGGTGTAAGGCCCGGTGTCGGCGGGCCCAAAATCGATTTTTTCGTACACACAGTTGGTGGCCCCGTCGATATTGGTACCGTTCAACTGCCATTGATAAGTAACCTCCCCCAGGCCTTCCACGTAGGAGACCAAGGAGAGCGGTTGGCCCGGGTCCACATAGGTGCTTGCCGGGTGGACGCGAAAGACTGGCAACGTCACCAGCCGGAAGGTCCCGTTGGTGCCGGTGGTATCGCCGCTGGTCACCGCCAGGGTGGCACCTCCCGGCGAGAAAATGCGCATCATTTGCAGTGAAGTGGTAGTGACATATAGGTTTCCCGCAACGTCAAATTGGACGTCCCGGGCAGTAAAAGCGGAGGAGAAGGTCAACAGCACGAGGCGCCGGGCAAGGTCAGGCACATTGTTGGTTAAAGGAATGAGAAAACACTGCGAGTTGCGGCGCAACGTAGCGACATATTTCTGGTCGGCGGTGACCGCCACGGCGTAGGAGTCGAAACAATAGTCCGAGGTGTTGCTGGTGGTCATGGACAGGGTGGTTGACGAGGAGTTCCAGACCGCTGACCCATCGGGGGCTCGGACAATCAATCCCGATGTGCCGCCGTTGTTCTGCCGATTGTCGGTGATATAGAAATGGCCGCTGGTGCCGCGCTCCACGTCCATGGTTTGGGTGGCGCTGTTGATGCCGGCGCGTCCGCTGGGTGTGAACAACCGGGTGGGCATGATCAGCTCGTAAGGGTTTCCGGGATCATAAGCGAGCGGCAGTGTGCCGCCAATGTCATAGCGCCACAGGCTGTTTAGTTGGGTCCAAGTCGTCGTGGTTCGATCAGACTGCAAATCTTCATCGACCGTGTAAACCGTCAAATTGCCTGCTTCCAAGGAACCTTCAACCACCGCCTGGTTGATGCTCCCGTGAACGCGGTCCAAGCCGACAGACACTGGCGTGGTGGTCGATCCGGCGCTGCCGCCCTTCAATCCGGGCAGCACGTTCTTACCGGAACCAACGGTCAGGTTTTGGTCCGTTACGAATAGTGTGCCGTTCGGGTCTGACCAATCGGCGATGTAAAGATTATCATCCTGGCCAATGCTCAGTTTATAGGGGCTGGCACTGCCTCCGGCGGCAAATTCACCATCCAATCCCCCGTGCAGCGGGGTGTCTCCCTGTGCCAGGGCGTCGGTTTGGTCGGCGTTCAATACATAAACTCCATCGCCAAGCACCCGAGCCGTAGTATTGGAGGTCACCGTCCCGGCGGTTGGATTCGCCACGTATATGCGTCCGAAGTACGGACTGTTGGGATGCGTGTTCACGGTGAGCCCGCGTGGCAGGTTGAAACTGAGGAGCGGGTTCGAGTCACTGCTGAGCTGCAGCAGTGTCCCGCGCGGACTCACCAACCCGTTGAATGTGCTGTTAGCCGTGCCCTGCCGCACAAACCCATTGCCGCTCGTCTTGCTCACCAGGATCTGGAAATTCGTTGCCGAACCGAGGCTGAACGATTGCGACCCTTTGAAAAGACTTCCCAGGAGATTGGTTGCCGTCCCATTATCAAAGGTCACCGACACAGCATCCGCGTCCTCATTGAGCACAAAGCGAACGGTGCCCGCATCGTTGGTGACGCTAGAGGCATAAGGGGTGGCTCGGAGCGAGGCGGGGCCCAAAGCCAAAACTCCGGCGAGTACACACAAGTGGCTAATTGTTTTCATAAGTTGTGAGTTGGCAGCTGCCCAACTTTAACATGATGCACCCCGCGGTCAATCTTATTTGTCGAAGTTTTTTTGGCCCCGAATTTGACAATGATTTGGCACGTGGGCGAGCGGCTAACGTGCTTTCGGCGTCGGGAGTTCATGGCGCAATTTGAACTCTGCGCCCGGCCTTTTGTTCGAAGGCCTGGAGTTTATGGCTGTCACTTTTCCGCGCTGGGGATGCGGGTCGTGCCGCAGGAAGGCATTGCTTAACGACGGATATTCCGTTCGTCCAATCGTGCGCGAATAAGCCAATCCCCTTTCGTGAATGGTGCCGCATTACGCCCCGGCAGGGCAGTCAAAGAGCGCCCGCTTCCTGTTTTGTCATGACTGACGTACACGCCCTTGCTCCCGGTCGCGTTGAAGCCGACGCAAATGGCAAATTGTTGGGGCACGCGGCAGGGGCGTGTTTTCAGCGAGACCCAGCGTTCGCGGCCCCGCGCAAAACTGGAATAGGGAAAAGGGAAATCGGCAATCGGATTGAGGTGATCGTCGCACGCCCAGACGTGGAAATTCTCCTTCGGTGCCCAGAACGATCCGTAGCGCGCACCGAAGATACGCACGTCCGTGAGGAACCAGTTGGTGCCCTTCGCTTCAAACTTTACCGCGTGCCCACCACTTGATCCACATAAGCCACCTTCCGGTTCAGGTGCGTGCTCTGATCGAACAACCCAAGGCCGCCTTTGTGCAGCTTGAAGAAGAATTATGAGGCATTGACAAGTTCTATCCACCGCGCTTGCGTTGACGCTGGCAGGCGCGGACGCCATCACCAGTGCTGCCGCCACCTTGCAGCGGGCGTTCCGGCCTGGGGCTGTCCAGTCTTCTTGCATGGCAATCACGGCCATCATGGCACTTGACGTTTTCCGGGTTCGGAGTAGAACCTTGTTTCATGATCCCGGACAGACTTCACACTTTGTCCCTATGGCAGCGTCAAACGGAAATCCTGTTCGCCAAAGAAACACGCCGTCTCGACCCACCCGCTGCGCCGCTCAGCGCCCGTTCCCGCTGGTTCCATCAGGCACCTACCGGTAGCGACCCGCTCTTTGCGTGCCTGCTCACGATGGCCAATATGTCACCGCGCCTGCTCCGTGCGCGACAGCCAGGAGCAATTTTATAGAGAACCCTTCCAAACAAAGGATCGCCATGAAACCAGATCCGAAATCCGCCGTTCTTCGTCAGAAACCATTCAGAAGCCAGCCGCCGGGAACGATGGCCGGACCGACCGGCAATTCGTCCGTGTTTGTGCTCGTCACGTGGCTGGTGATGGCCTGCTGCTGGTTAGCGCCGTCGTCGGCCGGTGCGCAGACTCTCGCTGCGGCGCTGGATGCCACGAACCTCGTCTGGACCACCGGCGGGATGCCTGGTGGCGTGGCGAACTGGTTTGGCCAGACCGCCACCAATCGAGACGGCGTGGACGCCGCCCAGTCGGGATACATCTCGAACAACCAGACGAACTGGATCGAAACCACTGTTACAAACGGCGGCTTCGTGACGTTTTGGTGGAAGACTGAATCGCGCTATCAGCACAAGGTTCGATTTGCGATCAACGGCATCGAGAGAATCAACTACTCAGCCGGTCTGTATGATGCAAACTGGTATCAGCAAGCGTTTGATGTGCCTGCGGGAACAAACACGTTGCGTTGGTCGTACACCAAGGACGCGAATTCGCCGCTCGGCAAAGACGCGGGCTGGGTGTGCGAAGTTCAATTCACTCCCGGCCTTTCGCTCGTCGGTGCCTTGAGCAGCACGAGCTTCGTGTGGACCACCGGTGGCAACTTGTGCTGGTTCCCACAAACTGGAACGATTCGCGATGATCCGGTCACCGCACAAGCCGGCGCGATTGCCAACAACCAGCAGTCGTGGCTTTCCACCACCGTCAGCGGGCCGGGGGTGCTGCAATTCTGGTGGAAAGTCTCTGCCAGCGCCACAAACGACCCGTTGGAATTTCGACGCGACGACCTCGTGCAAGCGAGCATCTCAGGTGAGGTGGACTGGACTCAACGGACTGAGTATGTGCCCGCCGGCACACACACGCTCCAATGGCGTTACGCCAGGAAGGCCATTGGCGGCGGCGGACTGAACACCGCCTGGCTCGATGCCGTGGACTTCTTCATCCCCGCCGTGCCGTTCATTGGCGTTCAACCCACAAACCAAACGGCGTGGGTGGGGCAGCGCCCGCAATTCACCGTCGAAGCCATTTCCACGGAAACGCCGACGTATCAGTGGCGTTTCAACAACACCGACATTCCCGGCGCGACAAACGCGGTGTTGATTCTGCCGCCAGTGCAACTCACCAACGCGGGCGCTTATTCGGTTGTGGCAAGCAACTCACACAACGTCACTGTTAGCTCAGTCGCCATCCTCACGGTCAGGCTCGATGCCCTCGATTCTCCGGCATTCGTGTGGGCTAACGGGGGCGCGGCCCCTTGGTTTATGCAAACCAACGTCACCCACGACGGCGTATCGGCCGCGCGGAGTGGCGCCATTACGAATAGCGAGCAGTCCTGGCTCGAAACGAGCCTCACGCTCACCAATCCTGTGTGGCTCGACTTCTGGTGGACGGTCTCGACCGAATGGTCGGGCGGCGACCGCCTGAGCTTCGAACTCGATGGAGCCGGCTGGACGAATCTCTACGGGCAAATGGCGCCGTGGTGGTGGAACGCTGTTTCGGTGCCGTTGCGGACCGGCGCGCATACCCTGCGCTGGGTCTATGCGAAAGATTCCAGCGGCTTTGGAGGGGATGATGCGGGTTGGCTGGATCAAGTCACCTTCACGCCGGTTTTCGCCCCGGTTTTCCTGACGTCACCTCAAGGCAGTATCGTGCTGAGCGGAACTTCAGTGACTTTGACGTCCGACGCGCTGGGCACCGAACCCCTAAGCTACCAGTGGTTCCATGATGGCGTGCCGGTGGTCAATGGCGCCGGTGCCACACTGCCGTTGTCCAGCGCGCAGACAAACGACGCGGGCAGCTATTGGGTCGTGGTCACGAATTTCTCCGGCCGCGCGCAATCCGTCTCCGCGACGGTGACGGTGGTTGCGCCCGAGTCGCTGGCGCCGGCCGGGTTGGTGGGTTGGTGGCCGGGGGACGGCGATCCACAGGACCTGGTCGCGGGCAATCACGGTGCGGGGCAGGGCGGGGTGTTCTACAGTGCCGCGCAGGTGGGCCAGGGGTTCACCTTCAACAGTGACGATGATCGCGTTGTCATCTCGCATCGAACGCCCTTCAACCCGGTCAGCCCAGGTTTCAGCCTTCATTTCTGGGTGAAAGGAGGCCAGAGCCAGCCTCAGAGCATATGCGCCTTGGTGGAAAAATCCCATGGCTTCAGCGATAACACTGGTTGGGCGTTTCAGGCCGTTGCCGCTTCCGGACTCGTTGCTATCAACATTGGCGACGGATCGAGTTCCTGGCCGGGTGTTCAATCCACGAACGATGTGTTGGACAACCAATGGCACCACGTTGCAGGGGTTTGGGATGGCACAGCGGTTCGCCTTTACGTTGATGCTGTCCCGCAGGGAACGAGCGCACTGACGGGCCCCGCCAACAACACGCGCGCGGTGAATCTTGGTTTCGCGTGGGGCGGCGGCACAGCTCAACGATTTTTCCGCGGTCAGATTGACGAGGTGGCGATTTACAATCGTGCGTTGTCCTCCACGGAACTCGCCTCCCTCTGGGCCGCAGGCAGCAATGGCCCCTGCAAATCGGCCATTCCCCCAGTTCTCCTCGCCCAACCGTCCAGCACCAATGTGCTGGAAGGGAGGACCGTCGGGTTCAACGCTACGGCCGGCGGTTCGGCGCCTTTGAGGTATCAATGGCTTAAGAATTCCGTCGCTTTGACCAACGGCGGCTATATCAGCGGCGTCAATACCTCCACGCTGACGCTGGCTGGCGTACAGGCGAAGGACTCCGGCAGTTACCAATTGGCGGTCACCAACTCGTTCCGGGCGGTGACCAGCAGCGTCGCTACGCTGTCGGTGGAAGTCCCGTTGACTCTCGCCGAGGCCCTCGACGCTTCCAATCTGTCGTGGTCCGTCGGGGGCACGCCTGCCAGCGTCGCCATGTGGTACGGTCAACGGACAAACACTCACGACCTCGCGGATGCCGCCCAGAGCGGCGTTCTCACCAACAATCAGACAAACCGGTTTCAAACCACCGTCATGGGCCCGGGTTCGATTGCGTTCTGGTGGAAGGTCGGTTCCGAGCCAAAGTATGATAGGCTCAGCTTTTCGGTTGGCGGCGTGGAGCAAACCAACATCTCTGGAAACGTCAGTTGGCGGCATGAGTCATTCGACGTGCCTGCAGGAGCCCAGGCCCTCCGTTGGGAGTATGGCAAGAATGTCAGTGGCACCGTCCAACCGGATGCTGGTTGGGTGGACGACGTGCGGTTCACGCCCGGCCCGCCGCCCATGGCACTGGCGGTGGCGCTGGACACCACCAACCTCGCGTGGACCACGGCTGGCGACGACCGGTGGTTCGGACAGACGAATGTTACGCACGACCGGGTGGACGCGCTCCAGAGCGGCGAGATTGGAGACAACGGTGAAACGTCGGCGCATACGGCCGTTGGTGGTCCGGGCATTCTGCGCTATTGGTGGAAGGTCTCGTCAGAGTATGACTATGACTGGTTGCACTTCTGGATAGACGGAACCAGAGAGGTGGGAATCTCGGGGGACTATGATTGGGAGGAGGAAGTTTTTGCCCTGCCTTCTGGAACCAGCGTGTTGACCTGGACCTATTCGAGGGACGGTTCGTCGTGGGACGGAGCGGATGCTGGCTGGCTCGACGAAGTGCGGTTCACGCCCACGGAGAAACCGCTCATTGGACGCCCGCCCCAGCCGCAAACCACCATGTCTGGCGACCTGGCCGAATTCGAAGTTTTGGTCGCCGGAGTCGAGCCGCTCCGTTATCAGTGGTATCATAACGAGGCGGCGTTGCCAGGCGAGACCAACGCCTCCCTTCGTCTCCAGCCAGTGCATGCCGTGGCTGCGGGCGACTATGCCGTTATTGTCACGAACGACTTCGGGAGCGCCACGAGCGCTCCGCCTGCGGCGCTGACGCTGTTGCCGATGGAACTTCAATGGCAGCGCGGTCTCGGCGGCAGCGACCGGGACGTCGCTTTCTCCGTCCTCCAGACGGCGGACGGTTTCCTGGTGGGCGGTTGGTCGGACTCGACCAACGGGAATCGCATGGGCACGAATTTCGGCATGGAGGACTTTTGGGCGGTGCGGATCGGCTCGGGAGGCGATTTGGTGTGGGAACGTTCGTTTGGCGGCACCAACGCCGACTATCTCCGTGCCGTGACCCAGACTTCTGACGGCGGATTCTTGTTGGCAGGCAGCTCCTATTCGGGCGCTGACGGCAATAAGACCTCCGCAAACTTCGGCGGGTCGGACTTCTGGATCGTTCGCACTGATGCCGCGGGACACAAGCTTTGGGACCGCGCCTATGGCGGAACCGGCAACGACGACCTGTGGCGTGTCAAGGCGCTGCCGGATGGCGGTTTTGCCCTGGCGGGCAGTTCAAGTAGTTCGATCGACGGCAACAAGACGGGCACGAACTATGGCGCATCCGACTTCTGGCTCGTGCGCGTGGACGCCAAGGGCGACAAACTGTGGGACCGCGCCTTCGGGGGCGCAGGTTCGGAGGAGTTGCGGGGCTTGGACTTGGTCGCGGATGGCGGTTTTCTGCTGGCTGGAGCTTCGGGCTCCCCCCCGGACGCCAACAAGACCAGCCCTCACTTCGGGCATGACGACTTTTGGCTGGTACGCGTGAACACCAACGGCAACAAAGTCTGGGAATCGTCTTTTGGCGGCAGCGACAGTGATTTTCCGATTGCAGTGCAGTCAACGACAGACGGAGGTTGGGTGATTGGCGGTGGGAGCACATCCGCGACCAACGGCTGCAAGTCCAGCCCGGCCTTCGGCGGGGAGGACTTCTGGCTGGTGCGTGTCAACGCCAATGGGGTCAAAATGTGGGATCAATCCTTCGGCGGCTCGGGCGCCGAGTATGTCTCCGCGATCAATCAGACTGCCGAAGGCGGCTTCCTGGTGGCGGGCGTGTCGGCGTCGAGCGCGGAAGGAGCGAAGACGCGGCCGGGTTTTGGCGGCGACGACGTGTGGCTGGCATGTCTGGACGGGAACGGCCAGGTGCTGTGGGATTACACGTTCGGCGGTTCGGACGACGACTGGCCCAATGCGATGCAAGCCACGCCTGATGGCGGTTTCATCCTCGCCGGCGGTTCCTGGTCGGACCCGGATGGCAACAAGACCACCGACTGGCTTGGCGCTTTTGACACCTGGTTGATCAAGCTGCGGCCTTACTCGGGGGTCCCGGAATTTACGCTGATCAGCCCCGCCAGGACTGGAGCCGACTTAAGCTTTTGGTTCCAGAGCCAAACCAACCTTGGCTACACGGTGGAATGCAACAGCGACCTGCGCACGACGAACTGGCTGTTTCACCACACCGTGACCGGCGACGGATCGCTGATGCGGTGCCTGCTTCCCATGACCAACACGGCACCGCAATTCTTCCGCGTGCAGGCCCTCCGCTAAGCTTCGCGAACCTCGTGGAACAAACCATCGAGCATGGGGCATCCAGCACCCTTACATATCGGCCATGAGCTTCTGCTCCGCTTGCTCGTTGGTCAGTCCGTGCCTCGCGCGCATCACGCTCACTCCCACTACCGGCGGATAGGCCTGGTCAGCTTTCATGCGTGGTTCGATATACTCGACCACTTCAAACAACAGGCGGTTGGCCGCCTCGTAATCCAGCCCCGTCAGGCGTTGAATGTAACGGGTCGCGCGGTCTATCAGCTTCAGGTTGCTGGGCACCACCCAGATCATGTAATTTCCCATCACCCGGCCGAGTCGGACCATGGTGCAGGTTGACAGCGCGTTGAGCAGCATCTTGACCCCCGCGCGCGTCACGCCATCCAGCAGCAGTCCGGTGCCGGGGGCGGCCGCAAGCACCAGCAGCGCTTCGGGATCCCAGCCGCCGACAAACCGAGCCATCCCGTCCAGGGAGGCCTCGCTCCCGAAGTAAATCAAGCCAGGCCGCGCGCCTTCCTTGCGCGCCTTCTCCAGTTGCATCCGGTGGAATCCATCGGGCGAGAACATAGAGTTCTTCTCCGCCTCGCCCAGCAAACCCACCGCGCAATCTCCCGGGCGCAATGGACGGCAGGCCAATCCATCCAAACCAACCTTGAACCGCATGAGTTCGCTGTAACTGATCTTCCGCACAATCTCATAGGTGCGAGCCGCCTTGTCGTCGCTCACTAATTCTCGAACTTGTTGTTCCGTCCATTCCACACAACGCGGCCGACGCTTGATGATATATTCCCACGCCTTGGGCGTCTCCGCATGCGGCACGAACAGAAAAGCCCATGACTCAGCAGCCGTGGTGTCATCGAACTTGCGGAACGGCGGCGTGCAATACGTGGGCGATCGCTCGGTGGTGTCCGTCAACAAATCAACCCCAAACGCATCCGCAAAGTAATTGTTCTTGTGAGCTGCGCGATAAACCTGCTCTTCCATGCTCACCAGTTGCCCAAGCGATTTCAGCAGGGCAGGGGACAGCAGCGTTGCATGCATGGCCGTGAGGTGCCGCAAGAAATCCACCGGCACGGTCGCCGGGTCCGGCGCGCCGGGTCCTTTGGGCTCCAGTTCAGCCATCAGTTCCCGGATGGCCATCTCCAAAACCGTCAACATCACGCAGAGTTGAATGGTAGTCGCCTGCATGCGGGTCGAGCCGGTGATCGACATCGGCCCGGTGGTGAGATTGATCTTCTCAATGCGCGGCTCCTCGATGACCTCCCGGCTGCGTTTCACATGCTTGCACAAAATATCGTCCGGGTTGTTGTAAACGAAATATACCTTGGCGCCGGTCTCCAGCCCTTTCCACGCGGTGCCGATCACAAACGAGGTTTCGCCGCCCTCGGTTATGGCAAACACGACGTCCTTGGACCCCACTCCGAGGTCGCCGATTTGTTGCTTCCCAAAGGCCGTGAAATCCTCAAACCCTTCCACCGATTTGATCAAGGCATAGTCGCCACCCGCCATGACCGCAAACGCCCGATTCTCCAACTCCTCCGCGGACGGTGAGGAAGCCAGGCCGCGCGCCCGCTGCTGTTGCCAGAAATCCCGCCAGATCGAAACGAGCTGAATGCTCAACCGCCCGGTGGAGCCACACCCGGTAAAAAACAGTTTTCCGCCGGACTTGATGGCCGTGGTCACCGATTTCTGAATCGACTCCGCCCGGCCGGACTTCACGAATCGTTCGTACGTCCGCAGAACGTCCCGATCTGCCTCGAACAGCAGTTGCAGGCCGGCGCTGACGTCCTTCCTGGCGGTTTCGCTGAGGTTCGCCGTCACCGGGTGAGAGGTTTCGGTTGTCAGGACGCCCAGTTGAAACTGGTCACTGATTTTCAAGAACTCGGCACTGCGTTGATTTGATGTTTCGCTCATGTTTGGTCCAGAAAGATCGGGTGCGGGAGATCGCCCCAACCGAATGCGCCCAGCCTCAGTTTACTAACGCTGCCCGTCAAGGTAAAAACCCGCCCGTTCGCAAAATGAAATGATTTGCGGGACTGGCCTTTGGCAATTAGGGTGTGCCGCGAAAGGGATTATGGTTTGCCCTTTCCCGGGGAATCTTGACAAATCTATGACGACCGAGCCGCTGAGCAGTGAAGAACTAACGGAATTGACAGTGGGGCTGAACAAACTGGCCCGCAATCTCTGGTGGACCTGGGACCAGGGAGCCCAGGAAATCTTTCAGGAACTGTCTCCGCGTTGTTGGCAGAACCTTTATCATAACGCGGTAGCCGTGCTCCATGAAGTGTCGGAGTACGAGCTGCGCGTGCGTCTGCAGGATCACGACTTGGCCGCGCGCGTGCGCACGGTGCTGCGGGCTTTTGCGGCCTACATGTCCGAGACTAACACCTGGGCGAGTCAGCATGCCGCCTCTCTGCGCCAGCGGCCAGTGGCTTACTTTTCGGCGGAGTTCGGCTTTCACGAAACGTTACCCATCGCCGCCGGCGGCCTCGGGATGCTGGCCGGTGACCACACCAAGTCTGCCAGCGATCTGGGCCTGGGCTTTGTTGGTATCAGCCTTTTTTACCGGGAAGGTTATTTTCAGCAGGCGATTGATGCCAATAATTGGCAGACAGAATATTACACGCTGTTGAATCCGAAGAATTTGCCGCTGGAGCCGGTGCTCACTCCGCGCGGCGAGCCGCTGGTTTGCTCGGTGGACATTGGGGTTAGCCAGGTGGCCTTCCAGGTTTGGCGCGTCAACGTGGGCCGCGTGCCCGTGTACCTGTTGGATACCAATCGCCCCGAAAACGAACAGCATTTTCGTGACCTGACCCTCCGCGTTTATGGCGGAGACAGCACCACTCGCATCATGCAGGAGCTGCTCCTCGGGGTGGGTGGGGTGCGCCTCCTCCGGGCGCTGGGCCTGCAACCTTCGGTTTTCCACATGAACGAGGGCCACGCCGCGTTCCTGACCCTCGAATTGGTTCGCGAAAAAATGGGCGCCGGCAAGACGTTCGAGGCCGCGCTGAAAGACACCCGTGGGG